>CALIAG010000045.1 GCA_938041325.1 uncultured Saprospiraceae bacterium
TTTAGTATTTAGTATTTAGTATTTAGTATTTAGTATTTAGTATTTAGTATTTAGTATTTAGTATTTAGTATTTAGTATTTAGTATTTAGTATTTAGTATTTAGTATTTAGTATTTAGTATTTAGTATTTAAAATAATGAAACTTCTGATTAAGGTTGGATTTTTGACGTCTTTATTTTTTTTGTTTGCTTGCAATAATCATGTAGAGACTAAACCTAAATCGATTATAACGAAATCCAAACCAACTGTGAGTTTCACCTTTGATGATGGAAATACCGAAGACATTGCTAATTATAAATTTGAAGATTGGAATAAGTCGATATTGAATACATTAAAAAAAGCAGATTTGAAATCTGTTTTCTTTGTAACTGGTTTTAATAAGACTGATAAAAAAGGGACCTATTTGTTAACTGAATGGGATAAGCAAAATCATTCAATTGCAAATCACACTTTTTCTCATCCTAATTTCAATGATAAAAACAATACGTTAGAGATATTTGAGGACGAGTTGCAAAAGACTGATTCGATCATTCATCAATATAAGAATTACGTCAAGTATTTTCGATTCCCTTATTTGAAAGAAGGAAAATCAAAAGAGAAGATTGATGGAATTAGATCAATCTTAAAAGAGAATAATTATAAAAATGGTTATGTAACTATTGACGCTTCTGATTGGTATGTAAATTCGAGATTAATCAACCAAATGAAGTATAGGAAAAAAGTCGATACCTTGGCTTTTCAAGAATTCTATTTGAACCATATAATTGATAGAGCTAACTTTTATGAATCACTTTCTTTTGAATTAAATGGGAGACATATCAAGCATACCTTATTGCTCCATCATAATTTAAGCTCTGCCCTATTTTTAAAAAGTTTAATAAAAAGATTCAAAAAGGAAGGTTGGGAAGTGATTGATGCAATCGAAGCTTATAAAGATCCAATTTATGAAAGTTTGCCTGCTGTTGCGCCTGCGGGCGAAAGCCTGATTTGGTCTTTGGCAAAAGAGAGTGGGAAGTTCGAAGAGATACTAAGGTACCCCGCCGAAGACAGTAGATACGAAAAAGCCGAAATGGATCGATTGGGTTTATAAGCAAGAAATCAAATTTATCTAAAAACTAGAAAAGCCTGAAGGACAAATCCTTCAGGCTTTTTTAAATTCTTTTAAAGCGAAAAATTATTCTGCAACAACTTCAAACTTCAACACCTGAACAACTTCAGCATGCAAGTTTAGCGTTGCAGTATATTCACCAAGATTTTTCACATCTTCATTCAATACTACTTTTCTTCTTTGAATATCAATATCAAATTGATCTTTAAGAGCAGCAATTAATTGAATGTTATTCACGCTACCAAAGATTTTGCCTGTGGTACCAGCTTTAGCTCCAATCTTAAGCGTAACGTCTTTAAGTTTGTCTGCAATTTCTTGGTAGAATCCAACTCTTTTAGCTTCTTCGGCTGCTTCACTATCTCTCAGCTCGTTTAATTTTTTCATGTTGGCAGCATTCGCGATGATAGCAGCTTTTTGCGGAATAAGGTAATTTCTACCGAAACCGTTTTTCACATTTACTACATCGTGCTTGTAACCAACTTTATCGACGTCTTTTAATAATATAATTTCCATTTTGATAAAATTTTACTTGATCCAAAAATCAACCCTTTTATTTCAAAAGGTCAGTTACATATGGAAGTATAGCCAGGTGGCGTGCTCTTTTTATAGCAGTAGCCATTTTCTTCTGGTACTTCAATGAATTACCTGTAATTCTTCTAGGAAGGATTTTTCCTTGTTCGTTCACAAATTGGATCAAGAAATCCGGATCTTTGTAATCGATATGTTTAATGCCGTATTTTTTGAAACGACAGTATTTACTTCTTTTGGAACCTATCTTAGGGTTACTCAAAAATTTTATATCTTCTCTATTTGCCATGATTCTTTATTTTGATGTTTAAATAAAAAAAATTAGAAACTACTCTTCCTCTTCTGCAACTGCTGCTGGAGCGACTGCAACTGGTGCTGGTTTAGCAGCTGGTTTTGGTGCTGGCTTCGGCTTAGGAGTAACTTTAGCACCTGACCTTGATCTACCTCGATCGTCTTTGCGGTCATCTTTCTTAGTTTCTTTTCTTTTACGTGTACCAATTTTACCATTACGTTTGTCGTCGTTGTATTTGATGCCGTACTTATCTAACTTAATAGCTAGAAAACGCATAATACGTTCGTCTCTACGTAATGCTAATTCAATCTTAGCATTGATTTCTCCAGAAGGCACTGCGTATTCTATACAGTAATAGATACCGGTGGTTCTGTTGTTAATAGGGTAAGCCAATTGGCGTAATCCCATCTCAGCCACATGTACGATTTCTGCTCCCTCTTTTTTGTGGAGATCTACATATGTTTGAGCTGTCGCATTTATTTCATCGCCCGACAGAACTGGATCTACGATGAAAGTTAATTCAAATTGTCGCATTGATAATGCTAGTTTAGTTGCCTTTGAATTAGGCGGTTACAAAATTTGCTTAAAACGGGTGCAAAGATACGTAAATGTTTGGGAATTTGCAAAAGAATAGATAGGAGCGGTCCTCTTTGCCTCATGGGAAGGGAAAAAGGGGCTAAAAATATAGTAATAGATGGGTTTAGAGTCGCCCTGTTAACCTCAGAAATCAGAAGGATTTTGACTGCAAATAGGGTGTTTTGTCTAGAAATTTTAGCGGCCAATATAATGGAAACGATTTGTAACCGTTCATTAAGATCGTTCACGCAACGTCCGATTATTTATCAATCACAGAGATGGTCATGTTTTTATCGTAATCTCCTTTAATTACTGGCGATTGTCGTTTTACCGTATAGCTTCTAACATTATGGTAAATGTATTCGAATAATTCCGTCACCGTAACCACTGAATTCGAATTGGTATCGGCTTCACCTTTCAAACCTCTAATCAGGAAATGACTAAAAACACCTTGTCTTAAACCGCTAGACTCAAGGGATGTTTCGTCTGACTTGGAAGACATAATCAGTGCGGTACCTGCATCAGATTTTGCCAAAGAAGTATAGTAACTGCTCAGAATATTTTCAATTGATCCTTTGACTGCCAACAATCCTCCTGAATGGCAAGCATCGGCGATAAGCAGCTTGTACTTTGCCGGACTCATTTTAAGGATATTGGTAATTTCGTCATGAAATAGTTTATTATTGAAACCATCAAAATCTATTGGTAAAAAAGATCCTTGTAAACCATGACCAGAGAAATAAAGCATGACTAGATCATTAGGGCCGGCTTTCATAAAGGTTTCCGTCATAGCTTTTCGGATGTTTTCTTTTGTAGCATCTTCATCAATCAGGATTCTAATATTATCATCATCCAAAGCTCCGCCTTCTGGGCTTTTCAAAAAGGCATAAATCCTATATGCATCATCATCCGTATATCTCAACACCGGCATATGGCTATAGGTCGAAACGCCAATGACTACTGCCCAAACTTTTATTGCATCTTTTGATGGACGAGCAGAGCTCTTGGTTTCCGTTACTGCTGGTTTGGCTTTTTCTTGTTTTGGAGCTGTTTGGCTTTGAGCAATAGCAGGCGTTGAATTGCGGCCGATAAAAGTACCAGCAGACCAGTTGCCCATTATTTGTCTTCCATCTTGTAGAACCAATGTCCCTACCCCATTGAATGTTCCTTTTGTCCAATCTCCAAAATATTTTTCTCCATTCGCATAATAGCAAGTTCCTTGACCGGAAGGTTTTCCATTCTTGAATGTTCCTTTGTATTTTGCCGAACCATTTTTATACACATAAACTCCTGTTCCATTTTTACAATCTCCTTGAACACATCCTTCGGAAGCATTTTTCGATTGCTTGGTTCCTTTAAATTCTCCTTGATCCCATAAACCGGCGATTTGTTGCCCATTCAATTGATAAAGCGTTCCTTCTCCATGAGAATAGTTATTTTTAAAAGTTCCGGTAAATCTTTTTCCATCAGGATAAAAGAAAGTTCCAAAGCCGTTTAAACTTCCATTGGCAAATGCGCCTTGATATTTGCTTCCATCCGCGTAGGCAAATAATCCTTCCCCATTGTGACAATTGCCAGAGAGACAACCTGTTTGAATATCCGTTTCATCAAAATCAATTTCCCCTTTACTTACTAAAACATCTTCCATCAAGTCTCCGTCTCTATCTACTGGTAAGCCCTTTGTCCACCAGCCAGTGTGAGTCGTGCCATTTGCATAGGTTTTAGTTCCTTTTCCATTGGGTAATCTTGATTCCCATTCCCCTGAATATTTGCTGCCATCTGTGTAATAGCAAATTCCTTTGCCGTCGATTTCTCCTGCGGAAAACGAGCCAACGTATTTCGTTCCACTCGGAAACATATAGGTCCCGGTACCATCCAAACAATCTCCAGTAATACATTGTGCATTACTATTTCCAATAAAAAAGAACGTTAAGAGAAGGAATGTAAAAGAGTACCGCATAACTGGAAATTTTATTTTAATAAGTAGTTCGACGGATTTTATAAAAAATTCCGCCTGATAAGGGTTAACGCCTAACCGTATTAAACCTATACAAATATATTACCAAAAATTACTATGTGTGTAATGTAATAGAAAATCAGCTGCCTTTTTTATTGGCAGCTGATTTAGAAATCGGTTTTATGGAGTTTTAAATTTTTCTTCAGGTTATATTTATGTCACCTTTTCAGGGTTTACCCCTCATGACTTCTTGTGTTGTTATAATACTTTCACCTCTTCAGGGTTTTATTCTAATGAATACAAATAGTGCGTTCGTTTTGGGAGTTGGTGCGTTGCTGTTTAAAGAGCAACGCACCTTTGTGATACAGTTTTCCAAAAATATTATTATCTGACTACAGAAATTGGCATATTATTATCAAACACACCAGTCAAAGTCGGTGTTTGAATGCTTCCTGTATAAGTCTTCACATTGGTATAAACGAAATCGTACAACTCCTTTATTGTTACAATTTTGTTCCCATTATCATCCGCTTCTCCTTTCAAGCCACGAATTAAATAGTGGCTAAAAATCCCTTGTCGCAATCCATGATCTTCTAAGGAATACTCATCGCCTTTTGAAGAAAGCAAGAGTGCAGTACCTCCTCGAGAATTTTGAAACGCTTCATAATATTTATCGATAGAATGGTCAACGGTTGATCGCATCGCCATTAAGGTACCAGAGTGACAAGCATCTGCTAAACAGATTTTATGCTTTGCTTTTGACTCTGCAAACATGCTCTGAATATCATCATGAAAAAGTTTATTATTAAAGCCATCAAAATCAACGGGCAAGAAACTTCCGGGTAAACCATGTCCTGAAAAATACATGAGTACAACATCGTTTTCGTCAGCTTTGAAAAATACTTGTTGCATTGCTTTCATGATATTGTGCTTGGTTGCATCATCGTCAATCAATACTCTGATTTGATCGTCCGGAAGTGCTCCTCCTTCCGGGCTTTTCAAGAAAGCATAAATGTGATATGCGTCATCATCGGTGTACTTTAACACCGGCATATGGGTATACCGTGCGACACCAACTACTACTGCCCAAATTTTCACTTTATTGTTCTTATCCATTTTAATACTTTCATCTTTCACGTAACCCTGCTGCCCTGACAACTCTTTAATCGGTGTACCGAAATTCCACATTGCGCCAAGCACTCTTCCACTTTGATAATACATGGTTCCTTCTCCATGAGGTGAATGCAACTTCCAGTCGCCTTCATATTTATCCCCATTTGCATAATAACAAATGCCATTTCCTTGTGGCTTGCCGTTGGAAAATTGACCTACCCATTGAGTCCCATCTCCATAGGTGTAAGTACCCAATCCACTTGCACAATCGCCAGTATTGCAATTCCGACTTGCATTGTCCACTTTCACAACTTCACTTACAACTGAAGTACTATTGTGGTGAGAATTATTAGAATCTGAATCGCGGGTTTTTAATTTACCAGCCAACCAACTGCCAGAAATTTTTCGACCATCGGTTTTATAATACGTTCCATAACCATCTTTATAATTGGCTTTCCATTCACCAATATATTTATCTCCATCAGAGTAGAACATCGTTCCTTGACCGTCGAGTTTACCTCGACTAAAAGTACCTTCATACCGGTCACCATTGTGATAGAAATATTTTCCGTCGCCATTCATTTCATCGTCATCCCAATTACCGGAGTATTTGTCTTTGTTCTTAAAGACCATTGTCCCTTTCCCTGAGAATTTGCTTTTGTGAAATAGCCCTTTGTAAGTAGCTCCGTCTGAGAATACCAATTGGCCTTTACCCTGGCGGTAGTGGTTTACCCATTCACCAGAGTATTTATTGCCGTTGCTGAAGTAGAGGATACCTTGACCTTGAATTTTGCCTTTTCGAAATTCTCCTATATATTTTGCACCACTTGGATACAAATAGGTTCCACTGCCATCATAGCAATTTCCTTTAAGACATTGTGCTTGGAGAGTGATTGTAAAGAACATCAATACCGCTGCTAGACCCAATAACTTTCTCATTTTTTCTTTGGTTTGTTCGACGGGATTATTTTTTTCTCTTTTATAACCTTCTATGTGGTGATGCCAAATAGACCGATTTGAAAAAATCAAAATAATCTTGTTCCGTCAATTAATTGAGCAAAATGTATTGGTACGGATCTTATAGTTGGAGTGATTTAGGTTTGTAAAACAATGAACTAATAACAGGTTGAAAATCCGAAATATTGTATTTTCGAATTCTTTTTCGTTTTTAATTAACGTTATACCTAAATGAATTCTTAATTTTGTAAACTAGTTGCTGTTATAGCAGGTTTATAAAATTTCCAAATCTAAAAAATTAAAAGATATGTTACGAGCATGTTTCCTTTCAATACTGACCTTGTTTTTAATCTCTTCTTGTAATTCTCAACAAAGCGAAGGCAAACCAGTTACGGATCAATCTGGGGTAGATGGACTTGTTTTTGGAGAAGCGTTTAAAGCAGATGGACATATAACTTATGATGCCTTACTTGCAAAGTTATCGAGCCAGGATTCTATGGATGTAAAGGTTGTCGGGAAAATTGAAGGCGTTTGTCAGAAAAAAGGGTGTTGGATGAATATCGTTTCGGAGGACCCAAAAGGAGGAGAATCTATGTTTGTCAAATTTAAGGATTACGGATTTTTCATGCCTTTGGATTGCTCAGGTAGAAAGGTCATTATGAATGGACAGGCTTTTCGCGAAGTTACTCCAATAGATGAGTTGAAACACTATGCGGAGGATGCGAAAAAGCCACAAGAAGAAATCGATGCGATTACAGAGCCTAAGGTTGAATTGAAGTTTATGGCTTCAGGGGTGATCTTATTGGAGGAAGGATAGTTTGCAGAATATAGGGACCAATATTTTTGATTGGTCTTAGTGAAATAAATAGTAAAAGGACAGAATCACAATTGGTGGTTTTGTCCTTTTTATATTAGTATTGCGATGAAGGGTTAAATCGCCAAAATGATGCGGATATAGCTGCTATTCATTTGCTTTTCATGACTTTCAAATTTGTCCCAATTATTGCTTGGGTAATCTAGGGGAATAAATTCCCCTGATACGAGTGAGTCCTAAAATTGATTTAATATTATATTTCAACTCCTGATTCGCATTAACAAAATGATGGAATACAAATTCATCAATTTTCATCCTGTCCTTAAAAGAAACTTACATAACCAAAGTGGATCTTCGGATTGCTAAAATCAATCGGGTTTTGGAGTTGCCTTCCAACAGCTAAACTAAAACCAAATAACCCCACTTTGGTTTCAAAAGTAATGCCTGCCCCGAAGCTTAAAGGTCTATCAAATCTCCGTTTTTCTACTGTACGATCTTCTACATAGGCTATATCCGTAAAAGTATATAGATAGGAATTGGTACTGATTAACAATCGATATTCCAATGTCAACACAGAATATAAAGTGGCATTGATGGCCTCTTCATTGAAGCCCCGAAGTAAGCGATTGCCTCCAATCCGAAACTGCTCGTTTTGCAAAATAGGACTTTGAGCAAGAATGTAAGCACTGTTCAAACCAAACTTCAATGTGCTGTTATTGGTAAGCGGGAGGAAGGTCTCT
>CALIAG010000046.1 GCA_938041325.1 uncultured Saprospiraceae bacterium
CCGAAAGAACCCCGATTTAACCGAAAACCGACCAATCCTTTCCTTTTTCAGACAAATCCCCCTATAATAGCACAACCGCAAAGCTTATTAAACGTTATATTAGTACGAAATGAATAAATACGAACAGTTATCGCCAGAATCCAGAGTTTGGATTTATCAAAGTAATCCTGCCTTTTTAGAAGATGATTTAGATGAATTGAACACTCAATTGTCTAATTTTTCGACGCATTGGGTGAGCCACAATCAGCAATTGTTGGCATTTGCAAAAGTTTATCATAGGCAATTTATTGTTTTGATGGTTGATGAAAGTCAGGCTGGTGCAAGCGGATGTTCGATTGATAAATCTGTTCATTTTATGAAGACACTTGAATTTCGTTATGGAGTTAACTTATTTGATAGAATGACCTTTGCTGTTAAAAAGGGAGACGAGATTCTTACAATGCCTAAAGATGTTTTTGCGAAAGAATTTTCAGCAGGAAACATTTCGGAAGAAACATTGGTTTTTGACAATTTGGTAAAAACCAAAGCGGATTTTGAAAAATCTTGGGTTAAGCCGATCAGTGAAAGTTGGCACAAGAAGTTCGTATAAATTACAAAGTAAAAATGCGTTTATTATGTTTGGAAAAGTAAAAAAATGGTTGGGAATAGAAGGAGTGAAGATTGAACTAGAGACCCCAGAAGAAGTCGAAATTGACAAGGGAATCATCAGTGGAAAAGTTCGTTTCTTTTCTAAAAACCCTCAAACAGTTACCAACATCAATGTTCGTTTGATCGAGCGTTATACAAGAGGAAGACGTAGTGAAAAATTAACGGATGAATATGAATTGGGTGTAATTTCAAATAATACAAATATAGAAGTGCCTGCCGATGATCCTGTTGAGATTGAATTTAATTTACCTTTTGATTTGAAGAATTCAGAGATGGATAAAATGCAAGGGAAAAATATATTTTTAGGAGGGATTGTCAAAACTGCTAAATGGATTCAAGGAGTCAATTCAACTTATCGGATCGAAGCAAAAGCAAAAGTAGAAGGAACGGCTTTAGATCCTTTTGATAAGAGAGGAATCCTACTGAAATAATATACTAAGTGCAAACAAAAAACGCAGGATCTATAATCCTGCGTTTTTTTTATGCTAAAATGGTTTTTTACACCTTGGCAATAACAAAATCAAAAGTAGAATCAATAACCAGGTTGATCACCGATACTTTAAAATGATCTGCACGAACTAGAGCAAGTCCAGACTTTTCTAAAGTAGACATCTTGACTTCTGCGGATTGGGATTGTACCAACCATTCAAAATCTTCTGTGGTTATCAAATCTTCTTCTAATAATGTGGTCCATCTTTTCAAATCTTTTTTCATTCTGACCAACATCTTTTTACTATCCTTAATTGCGTCTTTTTTATATTTTCTTACAGTCAAACCTGCTAAGGCTTCTACTTGACCATAGAGATCTTTCATCATAGAATTGAATTGCTTAGTATCTGGCATGTGATTGAGGTTTTGCTTTTTTACAATAGAAAAAAAATAAAATAGTTTTTTGCGAAATCGAGTGTTTTAATCTTAAAAAAGAACTCTAAACGAAAATCGACAAATCTAGAAGTCTAACAGTCTAGAAGTCTAACTCTCTAGAAGTCTAACAGTCTAACAGTCTAATATCTAACCCTCTAATTCCCTGGCCCACCTTTCTTTTTACTTTCAAGGCTTAAAATTTTATCGATATTTCGAGAAACCAAAGGTTTTATCTCATTGACAAAAGTAGAACTCAACTTTCCTTTGTCTTTCCATCGTTTTAAAAATCCACCCATCAAATTCTGATTAGGGTTCATCAATAACTTCCACATATCAACTGACTTTTGGTTTTTTTCTCCTCTTGCCGTTTCAGTTTCAATTTGGGTGTCAACCATATGTTGAAACTCATTTACACGACCTTCACTTGCAGAATAATCATTGGTAGACATTCCAATTAATTCAACCGCAGCATTCTTGATCGTTTGGCCTTTAGAAAATGCCATGGCATCAAAAGGAACCATCTTGCTGGCTACGCAACCACCAAATGTAAAAGGAATCGAAAGTAGAATGGCGAAAATAGCAATCTGTAGAGAATAAACAGGAGAGCGCTTAAAGCTGATGCTTTTGTTCATGATTTTGGTTTTTATAATGAAGTTAGCTATATGTTTAGCGAACTTCTTAGGTGTTGAATTTAGGGTTTAACAGGATAAATATAAATAAAAAATTGCATATAATAAGACTGCGAAACGCTGGATTCGAAATACCAAATTTATGGACGATTGGACTTTGCCATCAAGTTACTCAACTTATAGGCTAATCGCGCACCTACATTTCCATCCCAGTCGTGTCCGATACCAGCCACCTCACACAGGTCAAAACCTATAATTTGCCGATCACTTTTTACCAATAAATCCAACAAGTAAATGGCTTCATTGAAATTTAAACCTCCAGGCACCGGTGTGCCAGTGTGAGGGCATAAAGAGGGATTCAAAGCATCAATATCGAAGCTGACATAAACCTTGCGAGGAAGAGAATCAACAATATCTTTTGCAATTTTATGAAAACTTTGACCTTCGAAAAGCGCAGCTTTAATAGCCTGATCAAAATAGACTTCAACACGTTCGCCCTCAGATTCTGCAAACTGAATTTCCTCTTCACAACAATCTCTAATTCCAACTTGAACTAATTTTTTGATTTGCGGTATTGCCAAAGCATTGTAAAAAATAGAAGCATGAGAAAAGGTAAAACCCTCGTAGGCTTTTCTCAAATCCATATGTGCATCCAATTGAAGAATTCCGAAATCATCATGCCTTTCTCCCAAGGCTTCCAACAAACCAAGTGGACTACTATGGTCCCCACCAATGATTCCGACTAATTGGCCTTGATCAAGAATAGCAGCCGTTTCTGTTTTTACCCACGCCTTTAATTCTCTGCAAGCAGCATTCACCAAACCTAGACCCAAATCATTGCCTTCAATTCCATGCCCCGATTCCAACAATTCAATATAAGTCAAAGCCAAGCGCCGGTTGATTTCATTTTTCTCCAAAATACTTTGATCGGGTTGGCGCATATATAGACCAATCTTCCAAGCATCAGCGACCAAGTCGTCAAACAAGTCTAATTGATAAGAACTTTCCAATATATTTTGAGGTCCGGTTGAGGTTCCCTCCTGAAAAGAAACAGTCACATCCCACGGGACGGGCAGGAGCACAACTTTGGCCTCCGACTCTTCAAAAGGCAATCCGATGAAGCGGCCATTTTTTACACCAACACCATTCGGATCAAAAGAATTTATTTTTTCAGATTTAGTCGACATTTTTGAATATTTGAGAAGCTAAAATTACTATTTTTACTTCGCAAATTATTGTTAACAAACTTTAGTATTATCACTAAATAATAATTTACTTTCTATGTCAAAAGTTTTAATCATTGGAGCAGGTGGCGTCGGTAGAGTCGTGACCTATAAATGTGCTCAACATCCTGAGGTATTTTCGGAAATAATGTTGGCTAGTCGAACAGTCTCAAAATGCGAAGTGATAGCAAAAGATGCCATGAGGGATACTGGCCATACCAGCATTCAAACGGCTGCCATTGATGCGGAGAATGTGCCTGAATTGGTAGCTTTGATCCGATCTTTTCAACCTAAACTAGTCATTCATGTAGCCCTTCCATATCAAGATTTGACGATCATGGATGCATGTCTTGAAACTGGCGTTCACTATATGGATACAGCGAATTATGAACCCAAAGATGAAGCGAAATTCGAATATTCTTGGCAATGGGCTTATCAAGATCGCTTCAAAGAGAAAGGAATTTTAGCATTGTTAGGTTGCGGATTTGATCCTGGAGTGACGAGCATTTTTACTGCGCGTGCAGCGAAGCATCATTTTGATGAAATACATTATTTAGACATCGTTGACTGCAATGGCGGTGATCATGGAAAAGCTTTTGCGACGAACTTCAATCCTGAAATTAATATTCGAGAGATCACTCAGAATGGTCGATATTGGGAGAATGGAAAATGGGTAGAAACCAAGCCGTTCGAAATCAAGCAAAGTCTAAATTATCCAAATATTGGTGCTAGAAATTCTTATGTTTTGTACCACGAAGAATTGGAATCCCTTGTCAAAAATTATCCAACGATTAAACGAGCAAGGTTTTGGATGACTTTTGGCGATGAATATTTAACCCATCTGCGGGTTATTCAAAATATCGGCATGGCTGGTATTGCACCGGTTATATATCAAGGCCAAGAAATCATTCCGCTCCAATTTTTAAAAGAAGTTTTACCTGATCCGGGCGATTTAGGTGAAAATTATGTGGGAGAAACTTCGATTGGCTGTAGGATTCGTGGACTTAAAGACGGCAAAGAACGAACCTATTATATTTGGAACAACTGTAAACATCAAACGGCGTATGATGAGACAGGTACCCAAGGCGTTTCTTACACCACAGGCGTCCCTGCGATGACTGGAGCTATGATGATTTTAAATGGACAATGGTCAGGCAAAGGGGTTTTTAATGTGGAAGAATTTAATCCAGATCCATTCCTAGAAAAGTTAGGAGAGCATGGCTTACCTTGGGAAGAAGAATTTGATATAAATTTAGAAGTGGATTAGTATTTAGTACTCAGTTTCGTCTAACTAAAAGAGAAAACTATGAATTACAAGGAAATACCTTCTCCTTGCTTTGTGCTGGAAGAAGATAAATTACGTGCTAATCTTGAATTGATTAAATCTGTTCAAGAGGAAGCTGGAGTTAAAATAATCTTGGCTTTTAAGGGGTTTGCTATGTGGTCGGTTTTTCCTATTATTCGGGAATATGTAAATGGCGCAACGGCTAGTTCATTGAATGAAGCTGAATTGTGTTTTCAAGAAATGGGAACAAAAGCACACGTTTATTCTCCCGTATACATCCCTGAGGACTTTGATGGTATTTTAAAAAGAGCCAGTCATATTACCTTCAATAGTCTTTCTGAATTTCATCGGTACAAAAAAAGTGTACAGGATCATCCGGAAGCAATCTCTATTGGGCTGAGAGTCAATCCTGAGTATTCTCCAGTTAAAACGGATTTATACAATCCTGCTGTCGCGGGATCAAGATTGGGACAATTGGCAAGTGCTTTAGAAGATTTGCCACAAGAAATAGAGGGCCTTCATTTTCATACATTATGTGAATCCGATTCAAATGATTTAGAAGAAACCCTAAAAGTATTTGAGCAACGTTTTGGTCATCTGCTGCATAGAATCAAATGGGTGAATATGGGTGGAGGACACTTAATGACCAGAGAAGGATACGATAAAAATCATCTTATAAAACTCCTTTCTGATTTTAAGAAAAAATATGAAGTAGAGATTATTCTTGAACCAGGATCTGCCTTTGCTTGGGAAACAGGTTTTCTCACCAGTCGAGTTTTAGACATTGTATCAAATGCCGACATTCATACTGCAATGTTGGATGTGTCTTTTACTGCTCATATGCCGGATACTTTAGAAATGCCTTATCGCCCTACGGTTAGAGAAGCCTCTTCAATTCCAATAATGGGGCAATTCAAATATCGTCTGGGAGGAATTAGCTGTCTGTCCGGGGATTACATGGAAGCTTATTCTTTTGAAAAAGAATTGGCCGTTGGAGATCGTTTGATTTTTGAAGATATGATCCATTATACAATGGTAAAAACAACGACTTTCAATGGGGTAAAACATCCTTCTATAGGTATGATTAATAGCGAAGGAGAGTTTAAATTGATTAAGCAATTTGCTTATGAGGATTATAAAAACCGCCTTTCTTAAAATTGTAAAATCCAATTCAGAAGAAATAAAAGAGTACTTTGCAGTAATGTAAGTGGTCTGCAAAATGTATTTGCATTCTTTACTCAATTCCATTCTAGTTAAAAGAAAAATGACAATACAAGAAGCACATACTCAACTTAATTCTTCTTTGGGGACAATCTATGAAGCTAGAGAAGCATCAAATATTGCTGCGATTATATTTGAAGATGCTTTTAAGGTTACCAATTTTAAAAGACAAGATGAATTAGACAATTTTCAAATTGAGCGATTAGAAATGATTACGGAAAGGTTACTAAAAAAAGAACCTTGGCAGTATGTTCTTGGTGAAGCTGATTTTTATGATTTGAAATTAAAAGTGAATAGAAACGTTTTGATTCCAAGACCAGAAACAGAAGAGTTGGTTGAATTGGCTTTGGCAGAAATGAAAATAGCTGGGTCCAAAAGTGTTTTGGATATAGGAACTGGGAGTGGATGTATTCCGATTGCACTAAAATATAAACGAAAGGACCTGGAAGTTGCTGCTATAGATATAAGTGGCGCGGCTCTTTTACTCGCTGGAATGAACGCTCGGAAGTATCGTTTAGAAATTGATTTTTTTCAAACAGATATTCTCGACCTGGATCAAAGAATAACTCTACCGAAATACGATTGCATTATTAGCAACCCGCCTTATATTTTAACAGGAAAGGAACAGAATATTTCAATTGCGGATAACGTGCACAATTACGAACCACACATAGCCTTGTACGTTGAGGAAGGAAAAAGTCCTTTGCTATTTTATGAAAACATAATAGAATTTGCGAAAACAAATCTTAATTCAGGAGGCTTGATCTTATTTGAATTCAATGAATTTTATTCCGAACAACTTTCGAAATTAATGCAAGACTCTGGACTGAGTCAAGTGGAGATTTTTAAAGATATGAATGGCAGATACCGCATGGCAAAAGGAAAATTAGCATAACGAATCAACCTCCAGATTTTTTACTTTTTGTAAAACCTTCATCCAAAAGGATTTTCAAAACCTTATCCCTATGGTTTCCTTGAATTAGAATCTCACCATCTTTTACAGTTCCACCAACACCACATTTAGACTTTAGTAATTTTCCTAAACTCTTAAGCTCGTCTTCAGGTCCTTCAAAGCCAGTAACTAAGGTTACTTCTTTGCCTCGTCTTTTCTTTTTGTCTAGGAAGATTCGGAGGTTCTGCTCATTCCGGGGGGATGCAGAATCCTCCTCTTCTTCATTTCCGCGTGTAAAATTGAAGTCTGGGTTAGTTGAGTACACCACTCCCACGCGTTTTTTACTTTTTTTTGCCATATGGAAATATAATAATTTATAGCAAACAAACAATTTTGAACCTCAGAAAGGTTCAAAATTGCTATAAATTCAAAAAATAGTTTGTGATTATTTTGTCTATGGTCAAAGACCTCTTGATTGGTAGCTGCAAGATAGATTTAATAATCAAAAAATGCAAATTGTGACAGGGAATTATTTAGGAAATATTTTATTTGGGTTTCCGCCAATGGTTATTAATCATACCTAAAATCAAAAAGCCTAGGCCTCCCATCCCATATTCTGAGTTAGAAAGAATGATAACTCCACTCTGATTTTCTTTAACAAACCCAATAAAAGCACGGTGCCCACTTGTTGTGCCTGAGTGGATTATGACGTCATAATATTTTTTATGCGTTAGAATATGCCAGCCTTTAGCAGCAAAAATTTCTGGATCGAGAGGGGTTGGAACTAATTTTTTATGGAGCTTGTCCATTAAATAAGGATCGGATTCCGGAGTTGAGCTTATATTAAGTTTAACAAAACTTACAAGATTTGTGATATTGGATTTTATACCTTCAGAAGCTGCAAATGACTGAAATTCCCAATTATTAACAGCTTTTTTAGAAATGGAGTAACCAGTTGAAAGATTTTCATGAAGACTGGAGTCTATAATAGAAATAAAGGTTTGATCCATTCCTAATGGGACTAAAATCAGTTCTTGCAGAACTTCCGAAAACGTTTGACCAGTAATTTTTTCAATAACAATTTCTAAAAGCGCATAATTGACATTGGAATACAAGTATTCTTCGCTTGGCAATAATTCAAAGTTTTTATAAAAGCCTAAAAGATCGTTTTTAGAATAATGTTTATAGGGATTATTGTCTTCCAGTTCTTTGACCCCAAATTCGGTAGGCATTCTGGGAAGACCGGAAGTGTGCGTGATAAGATCTAGAATGGTTATGGAATCACAACGTTTGTTTTTGAAATCATCCGGCAACAGATCATTCAAATAAGATTGATATTTAAGTTTGTTTTGATCAACTAAATGTTCAATAATCTGTGCAGTAAAAACCTTACTTACTCCTCCAAGTTCAAAAATATTATCAGCGGTCAATGGTTGGGTTCCATTTCTTTCTGCTGAGCCGTAGGAATAAATAAATGTAGAATCTCCTTTGATTAATGCAATTAAAAAGCCCGGTGTTTTTTCAAGGGTAATTTCTGTATCATGATGAATGATTTTATCAATCTCACTTTTAATTGCTATTCGGTCTTGAGCAATTAATAAAGAAGAAAATCCCAAAAGGATAAGAAATAGAAGAAGTCGATGCATATTAAGAAAGTTCCTATAAAAAGAACGATTCCGTGCTTGATTCCATTGTTTGGGCTAAGTTAAATCTTCTTCCCTTTTATCGAAGAGGCGATATTGTGGTCCAATGCCCGGTGGGCTAGGGGAGCAGTGTATTCGTTGAGTGCATCCATTTTTTGGTTTATTAAATCTTTGTCTTCTCCGGAAATAGATGCTTTCAATGCTTCCGTTAATTGAAGTGTTTTCTCTTTTTCCTCTGTGGAAAGAATCTCGTCATTCTGTTTTAGAAATTTGCTTGCAGCAAGAACGATGTTATTGGCTTCGTTTTTTGCTTCTAACAGAGAACGGATTTTCATATCAGATTCAGCATTTGTGATCGAATCCATCAACATTTTTCCCATCTCTTCCTCACTCAAACCATATTGCGATTTTATTTCAATCGCTGTTTCAACATTGCTTCTCAATTCTTTTGCTTTCACTTTCAATATTCCATCCGCATTGAGAATAAATTGAATTTCTATTTTGGGCAAACCTGCAGGCATTGGAGGAATTCCTTTTAAAATAAATTCTCCCAATTTTCTATTGTGATCTACCAAATCTCTTTCACCTTGGTACACAGCAATCTTTAGATTTTTTTGCCCATCGACAGATGTTGTATAATTTCTTCCGGCACTTGAAGGGACCTTAGAATTTCTAGGAATAATAACATCCATCAATCCACCAACCGTTTCAATTCCAAGAGATAAAGGAGTAACATCCAAAAGGAGAACATCTTTCAAATTGCCAGCCAAAACATCAGCTTGAATTGCGGCTCCTAAGGCAACTACTTCATCCGGATTTAAATCATCATTTACTTTTTTACCAAAGAAATCAGATATCTTTTCCTTTACGTATGGAATCCTGGTAGAACCACCTACCATTACAACCTTGTCTATGTCTGCTGCAGATAAGTCAGCATCTTTCAATGCTTGTTGGCAAGCCACAATTGTTTTTTGAACAATGTTCTTAATGATCTTATGGAAAGTCTCTTTTGAAATTTGGCAATTGATATTATTTATCGTCTCCTTAAACAATCCTTCTTTGCTAATGACTTTTTTTGCTTTTTCTGCTTTCAGCCTGATTTCTTGTGATAAGCTTTTATTGGCTTGAACAACATTCATATCTAAGCCATTAATTTGGATCCAATAATTAAAGATTGCTTGATCAATATCATCACCACCTAAAAAGGTGTCCCCATTTGTGGACAAGACTTCGAAAATCCCATCTTCAATTTGCAATAAGGAAATATCAAAAGTTCCTCCACCCAGATCATATACAGCAATCGTTTGCTTTTCGTCTTTATTCAAACCAATTCCATAGGCTAAACTTGCCGCTGTAGGTTCGTTTACAATCCGCAAAACATCTAAGCCGGCTAACTTTCCAGCATCTCTGGTAGCTTGTCTTTGTGTATCGTTAAAATAAGCAGGGACAGTGATTACCGCTTTAGAGACTTTCGCATCCAAGTCTTTCTCAACTCTAATCTTCAATGCTTTTAATATCTCTGCGGAGAGTTCGATAGGTGTGAAATAAGATTGATCGACCTTTATCTTTACCAAGCTTTCGGTATCTTCATCGATAATCTTATAGCCAAAATAGTCTTCTTGATTTTGAATATCGTGATAAGATTTACCCATTAATCGCTTTACGGAGTAGATTGTTCGGCCAGGATGGCTTATTAATTTATCCTTAGCTAGGTCACCAACTAAGACATCATTTTTTTCATTGAAGAAAACGATACTAGGAACTAAAGTCGATTTACCATCGGTGTCTTTTACAGCAACGGCAAGCCCGTCTTTCATATAAGCCACAAGACTATTGGTCGTCCCAAGATCTATTCCTATTATGATTCCTGAATCCTTTACAACCTTTCCACTCTGAATGTCAATTGAGATTTTTGCCATTGTTTAGTTTATGCAAACTTTCATTTTTCGGAAAGTTGACTTTTGTTTACTTTATTGGGACTACAAATATAGATAAAGTCGATAAAATGAAGAGTTTTTCGACCCTTTAATAACAATATTTGCTTTCTAGTGTTCAAATTGTTTGAAAAAATAAAATTCTACCTTTAAATTCAAGTCTAATAAACAAGTGCTATGAGAGACATTTTAAACAACAAGGCTGCTAAATTATTTATTGTTCTCGCGGGCATATTTTTAACGAATGCCTTAGTGGCTGAGTTCATAGGAGTAAAAGTTTTTGCTTTGGAACCAACTATTGGGGTTAATCCTTTGAATTGGAATCTTTTTGGAACAGGGGGGAGCTTAATGTTTAGCGCAGGCACATTGTTATGGCCTTTCGTCTTTATTTTAACAGACGTTATTAATGAATATTTTGGACAAAGAGGAGTAAAATATCTATCGTATTTGGCGATGATTCTAATCGCTTATTCTTTCCTAATGATCTATTTTTCAATACAATTGGTTCCAGCAGACTTTTGGGTAGGGATTTCGAAAGAAAATGGAGTAGAAGATATGCAAGTTGCTTACGCAAATATATTTGGCCAAAGCAATTGGATTATTGTTGGTTCAATTGTCGCGTTTGGGATAGGTCAACTGGTGGATGCCTTTGTTTTTCAAAAAGTAAGAACGATTATGGGAGAGCGTAAAATTTGGCTTCGAGCCACATTATCCACTATAGTTTCTCAACTGATTGATAGTTTTGTGGTGTTGTATATCGCATTTGTGTTGGGGCCTCAGCAATGGCCATTGAACCAATTTTTTGCGGTAGGAACAGTGAATTACAGTTATAAAGTTTTGGTAGCGATCCTATTGATTCCAACACTATATTTAGCTCATTACTTAATTGACCGATACTTGGGTAAAGAATTAGCAGCAACGCTAAGAAAAAATGCGGTTGCAGGAAAGGCTGCTTAATCCCAATTTTGAAGGGCTTTGTAAACACCTTCTACTGGAAGGCCCATAATATTGGTATAGGTACCCTCAATTTTTGAAATTTTACAATGTCCAATCCATTCCTGAACACCATATGCACCCGCTTTATCGTAGGGTTCATAAGTGTCAACATAAAATTCAATTTCCTCTAGAGTCATGGGATCAAGATGAACGGTTGAGGTTCTAGAAAAACTTTCTTGTTTATCTGCTGTAAAAAGACAAACTCCTGTAACCACGTCATGGGTAGTCCCCGACAGTAATTTCAAAATACGAATCGCATCGTCACGGTCTTTCGGTTTGCCAAATAATTGGTCCCCTTGGATTACGGTCGTATCCGCAGCCAAAGCAATGGTATCTTCTACCAAGAATTCCTGACAAGCTGCAGCTTTTTTCAATGCAATGTATTCCGCAACTTTATAGACATCCAATTCCGGTGGATAGCTTTCATCTACTTCTTTTGTCTTTACGTCAAATTCAAAGCCTGCTTCTGCAAGTAATTGTTTTCTTCTTGGAGATTTGGAGGCTAGGACCAGTTTATGTTTTTTCATAAAGGTGAAATAAAGAAATTATTGGAAAAACAGATCAACTTAATTCTAAGTTTTGGAATCCATGAACTTGTAAATAAATTAATATTTTGGTTTACTATCCTAAAAAAAAATGAGAATCCTGAAAGGATGACATTATTATAAAAGAATCAGTCCTCTTTTTTTCTAAACCCAGAATGGGTGACATTATCCGCATTCTCAGATTTTAACTTTTTAAACTTCAACTCAGCATATTGAATATTTACTTTAAATCTTAAAACAGCTTCAAGATCAATTAATTTATAAACAAATAGATTATTCCAGAAAGCATTAAATATTTAGACAATGAACTCAATTTATGAAAAGCTTCTTTTTCATCTGTAGTGGGAAGCTTCAGTAAAATATATAGCAATGGCAAAAGGATTCCAATGCCAACAAACCCAATTTGTGTCCATTTTTGATAAGTATATAAATCACTCATCCACCAGATCAACGCTGCGATTAAAAAGCAACCAGTAAGAATGGTTAATCCTTTGGCCGCCTTTATCCCAAAAGCAATTGGGAAGGTGTTACAGCCTTGCAAACGATCTCCCTCTATGTCTTCCATGTCCTTTATCAATTCGCGAATAAGCGTCGATAGAAAAGCGAATACCAAATAGGCAGACAAGATATTAAAAGCATCTAAAGCAATAATAAGATCCTTTTCGAATAAATCGGTAAAGGAATGCCTTTCCGCAAACCAAACTATCCCTGCGACAAAGGCACAGAAAATAGCAACGATTATATTTCCTATTAAGATGGACTTTTTAAAAGTCTTAGAATAAAAGTACAAGGCAATAGAAGCAATTGGATAAAGACTCAATAAAGGCAAGTTATCAATGTGGACAGCTAGGTAAATCGCGATTAAGAATCCTACAATATTAATGACATAATACATGTTCCATCCGGATGCAATGCTGATTTTTTTACCAATCACCATTTTATCTGGCTTATTGATTTTGTCTATTTCTACATCAAAAATATCATTGATCACATAACCGCCCATTGCAATTAAAATCGTATCAATAACCAATAAAGTAAAATGGAAAAGATCTAGTTCAGCACTAATTCCAGCAGACTGATAAGCAGGAATGATTACTAGGTATTGCAGTAAAAATTGCGTTAAAGCAACAATAATTAAATTGGGAAATCTTACCAGCCTTATGAAAGCGGCCAGCACTTATTGAGTGTTTAGGTCTTTTAACATAATTTCTTGCAAAGGCCACCGGTCATGCAACTTCATGACTTTTTCTATGATCTCACGAACACAACCCGCACCACCATTTTTAGAACAAATGTATTGAGATACACTTTTCACTTCATGGACCGCATCCTTAGGACAAGTTGGAAGACCAACTCTTCTTAGGACTTCATAATCTGGAATATCATCTCCCATATAAAGCACACCACTTGTGTCTAGATTATTGTCAGAAATGTATTTTTCGAAAACTGAGATTTTATTTTGAACGCCATCAAAATAATCTTCAATTCCCAATGCCATCAAACGATCTTTTACACCAGTAGATCTTCCACCAGTAATGATCGCAACTCTATAATTGTTATTTAAAGCCTGCTTCACCGCATACCCATCCCGTGCACTCATCGTACGCAGCAATCGACCGTTCTCCAAAACCATAAGAGAATTGTCTGTAAACACCCCATCTACATCAAATATGAAAGTATGAATTCCGCGAAAGCGCTCTAGTGCATTCATGATTTTTTTTTAGACTGATAGATGGTTAGACTATTAGATGGTTAGACTGTTAGATTTTTAGACAATTAGTCTATCGTCTAGAAGTCTAACACTCTACTTTACTGATTATCCCTCCATTCATACACCCACTTCGCCTGGATCATTTCAAGGTGACCTTCAGAACAATCTTCTCTTTTTCCTTCAAAAGTATCAATCTCCAAAACCCACTCGATCAATTCAGTAAAGCGAATTCTATAAATTTTTCCCTCAGTGAAATCATCCCCAAAGCGATCGTACAATTTTATCGCGATGTCCTCATGATCCGCCCAATTGATGGGTAAGTTGTC
>CALIAG010000047.1 GCA_938041325.1 uncultured Saprospiraceae bacterium
TCAGAGGACCGTATTTTATCTTGATGAAATTGAAAAAGACAATCCAATCTTAAAATCCATAGGAAGCAGAGGGGAAGAAAATTTATCAAAATTTATTTCGGAATGTGCCAAAATACTAAAACGGAATCCTGAATTACTGAAAGGTGGTTAAGTTCTGATGAATAATTCTATTCACCTAAATTAAAATATGCCAAAAAGAATCGCCTTCGATCTCGATGACACTTTGATAAGAGGTGATTTTGATTTTCCATTAGAGGAAAAGAAAAATAAATGGTTTAATTTTTTTATCAAGACAGAGCCTTTGCGTTTTGGAATTGTAACAATCTGGAATGCCTTAAAAAGTCAAAATATCGAATGCTGGATTTATACAAGTTCCTTGAGAAGCACTTTCAAAATTAAAATGACCTTTAAAGCTTATGGTCTTAAACCAGATGGAATTGTCAATCAAATGATACACGATAGGAGTGTAGATTTACCAGCCTCGAAATATCCTCCTGCATTCGGAATTGACGTATTAATTGACAATTCAAAAGGAGTCAAAATCGAAGGAGAGCGAAATGGTTTTGATGTTCTTGTTGTAGATCCGGAAGATGAAGCTTGGGGCGAAAAAATCTTATCTTATGTAGCAAAAGAGTGGTGAATAAGTTGTGCTGGGAAGTGAGCATAGGTAAAAGTCGTTTCCGGAATGCTTTTGCGATACCGGGTGAATTACTAGCAGCGCCGATTGTGTAGAGTTATTTTTGAGTAAGTTTTGCTGGAAAAAGAGATTTATTATGTATTTGAATTTCTTAAAACGAACTAAAAACCTTCTTAATCCGTTTCTACTATTAGAATTTTATGAAGATTATCCGTAAATTGATAAAAAGATAAAAATGACTTTAGAAGCAAGAAAATTTAGACTAATTCAGTTGATAAGTAGTTTGGAAGACGAGCTATTAATTGGTAAATTAGAAGGTCTTCTAAATGAGTTGAATCAAATGGAAACAGCCGATAAAACTCTTCTTGCACTAAGTAAACCAATACGTGAAAAAATAGATATTGATCAACTTATTAAGGAACAAAACTATATTCACCCTACGAGAGCTGAACTAGATAAAATTATTGATGAAGCAAATATAGAAGAATCAATTGAAGATCTTTTAGAATTGATTTGATTATATACATACTAGATACAAGCGTAGTCTTAATATACCTTCGGGACAAAAAGACAAAAATAAAAATAGATGAGAAATACGACCCTTTCAATACTGTTAATATCCCAATCCTATCCGTTGTAACACTTGGAGAAATTGAATCACTTGCGATTAGAAATAATTGGGGTGAAAAAAGAATGAAAGCTGTTCAGGTTTTCTTCTCTAAATGTTTGGTTACAGATATTAATTCTAAAGACGTGATTAAGAAGTACGGAGAAATCGATGCTTTTAGTCAAGGTAAGCTAGAAGGTAAACCTTTAGGTATGACGGCAAGAAATATGGGTAAAAATGATTTGTGGATAGCAGCTACCGCAAGCGTTACAAACTCGAAACTCTTAACGACGGATAAAGACTTTTATCATCTTCACGAATCTTTCTTAGACTTAAGTATTATTGTATTGATATAAACGATGAAAGACACCCATCGGCACACCTATCCACCGTTCGGAACACTAGCCTTAAATATAACCGCATCCAGTATTCCTTCCAATTCATAAGAAGCCCCTGGACAAATATAAAAAGTATCTCCTTTGGAAAGCCGCATTCTAGTATAATCATTACTTAGTTTGACATTGCCACTGATGACAATAAAAGCTTCTGGAGAATTGCTTTTGAAATTTATTTTTTTACCAAGCTTCAACTTCAATTGGTGCAAAGCAAAGTCAGGAGCAGGACTAGGGTAAGAGATTATAGAACCGTCCAATTCTTCTCCTTCAAGAATAGCCGGTTTCACCGCATCGAAGATCAACTTGTCCAACAATTCTGGAACATCAATGTGCTTAACGGTCAAACCTCCTCTGAAAACATTGTCAGAATTCGCCATCAATTCGATGTTAACTCCTTCCAAATATGCATGCGGTATTCCAGCATCCTGAAAAATACCTTGGCCTTCTTTTAAATAAACCAAATTGAAAAAATAGATGGAAAAGATTCCTCTATCAAAATGGCCACCTTCCAAAACGTTTTCTGTAAAAGCTTTTGCGGCCCAAAAGTCGGGATGGTTTTTATCGTCAATTTCTGTTTCAGTCAATCGATCATGTAGCGGACGCAATAGTTCATCTATGCGTTCTTGCTCAGCTTCCATGATGATTTTATATAAAGCTTTGACATCCTTGTTTTCGAAATAAGGCGCCAATACTTTGAACTCCTCTGTGTTTTGAATTAAATGATAAATCGCTTCTGCAGACTGGAATCCATGCAATAACCAGAAGTCGGTCAAGGCGACCATGATCTCTGGTTTGTGATTGTCATCGCGGTAAACACGGTGTCCTGCTGAGATGGGAATCTCTAAAAAATTTTCTCTTTCGAATCCAGCCTCTGCTTGTTTTTTGTTGGGATGCGCTTGGATAGACAACATGTTTTTTACATCAAGAACTTTAAACAAAAAAGGCAAGCGATTGTCGAAATTACCAGCGACTTCAGCGCCTAAAAATTCTTCCGGTTCCATCTGAATTACTTCGTTGAGCAATTGCCAGTTTCTATCAATGCGTACTTTCGAAGGGCCTTTTGGGTGAGCGCCAATCCAAAGCTCTGCGCAAGGTTGCTGAGATTCGTTGTTGATGCCCAAGAGCTCCGGAATGTATTTTGTTCCACCCCAAGCATAGGGTTGGATGGTGCCTTGTAATGGAAGAATTTTCTTAGACATTTTCAGCTCTTGTTTTTTTATAATGATTGATCAAACCGTTGGTAGATCCATCATGACTCGTTATTTTTTCTGATCCTGACAATTCAGGAAGGATTTTTTTTGCCAATTGTTTTCCCAGTTGAACACCTGGCTGGTCGAAACTAAACACATTCCAAATATAACCCTGTGCAAAAATCTTATGTTCATATAACGCAATTAAGCTTCCAAGGTTATATGGTGTTAATTTTTTTATCAAAATAGAATTGCTAGGTCGGTTTCCAGGAAAAGCATTAAAGCTTTTTTGTGCTGAAATTTCTTCTTGACTTTTTCCAGCTGCAATTAATTCTTTTTCAACTTCTTCCTCTGTTTTACCATTCATCAAAGCCTCCGGCTGCGCAAAGAAATTGGACAAAAGAATATTGTGGTGATCTCCCTTTGGGTTTTGAGAAATAGCAGGCGCAATAAAATCGCAAGGAATCATTTTCGTTCCTTGATGGATCAATTGATAAAAAGCATGCTGTCCATTGGTCCCCGGTTCGCCCCAGACAATTGGCCCAGTTTGGTAATTGATCTGCTCCCCGTTTCGGTCAACACCTTTGCCATTGCTTTCCATATTGGCTTGTTGGAAATAAGCGGCAAATCGATGCAGGTATTGGTCATATGGCAAGATGGCTTCTGACTCTGCATTGAAAAAATTGTTGTACCAGATTCCAATCAATGCCAAAATAACTGGGATGTTTTTTTCCAATGGAGCAGAACTAAAATGTTCGTCCATAGCATGAAAACCTTTTTGCAAATCTACAAAATTGTCATAGCCTAAGACGCAAGCAATCGGCAAGCCAATCGCAGAAGTCAATGAAAATCGACCTCCAACCCAATCCCAAAAAACGAACATGTTGTCAGCATCAATTCCAAATTCCAAAACTGATTTTTTATTTGTCGATACAGCTACAAAATGTTTAGCAACATCCGTTTCGTTGGCCGCACTATCCAAAAACCATTTCCTGCAAGTATGTGCATTGGTCATGGTTTCTTGAGTTGTAAAAGATTTGGAAGCGATAATAAATAAAGTGCTTTCGGGATCTACTTTTTTCAGCACCTCAGTGGCATGTGTTCCATCAATATTTGAAATAAAATGCACATCCATTCCGTCCTTCCAATAAGGCCGCAATGCTTCTGTTACCATGACAGCACCAAGATCAGATCCACCGATTCCAATGTTTACAATATTCTTAATTCTTTTTCCAGTAAAGCCTTTCCATTCCCCTTTAATTACTTTTTCAGAAAAGGCCTTGACCTGATCCAACACCTTTCTTACCTCCGGCATTACATCTTTGCCATCCACATGAATGGCTCGGTCAGAATGATTGCGAAGGGCGACATGCAAAACCGCTCTGCCTTCTGTTTCATTTATTTTTGAGCCTTTATACATTTCCTGTATTCCGGATGGCAAATCAAGTTCTTTTGCTAAATCAATTAGCAAATCAAAACTCTCCTTGGTGAGGATATTTTTAGAAAAATCTACTAGCAGATCCTCAAACTGAATAGAAAAATTTTGGAACCTATTCTCGTCCGTTTTGAACAGCTCACGCATAGAGACCGTGCACATATCGTAATAGTGGTCTTCAAGAGCTTGCCAGCTTTTAGTAGAAATTGGGTTTTGTTTCTTTAACATGATTAGAGTTAATGGATTAATTGTTTTCTTGAAAGGTTTTAATCCTGTAACGTTTTACTTGGTAGGCTTTTTTGATTCTGCCCGAAAAATAATCATTTAATTGGGAATGAAGGGTTCTTACTTATTATTTTCACTGAAGTTCTTTTAAGAAAAGTATTTTTTGTAAAATTCAGTCTAACACTCTAACAAAAAATGGCTAAACACAATATCACAGGCAAAATGGGAGAGGAGATGGCAAAGGAATTCCTAATTCTGAACGATTATCAGATATTGGAATTGAATTGGCGAACAGGTAAAGCGGAGATTGATATTATTGCCAAAGACAAAGAAATTTTGGTTTTTGTAGAAGTGAAAACAAGAGGAAGTGAACTGTTTGGTACACCGGAATCCTCAGTAGATGCTAAGAAGCAAAGGTTGGTGGCGGATGCAGCTGCTCTATACATGGAAAAGATTGGTCATGATTGGGAAATTCGTTTTGATATTATTTCGATTGTAAAAATTGAAAATGGCAGACATAAGATTAACCATTTTAAGGAAGCCTTTTTTCCGGGGCTTTGAGATTAGAAAAAATTTATTTGTTTACATTTGCACACTAATTCTATTGAGAAAATCTCACTGGGAACGGCGATTAAATAAATTTGTATTTTAAGGCCAAAGATTTTGTTCTTAATCGAGGCGCAAAAAACGGAGTTATGCATAGCATAATGAGTTTTTTTGTAACGAAGAGTAAGAATAAAAGATTGGCATAAAAGTGTAGATTTATTTAATCAACGTTCCATAACAGAAAACAACTATGAAATTATTACAAGACAAAGTTGCATTAATCACCGGAGGCTCACGAGGGATTGGTGAAGCAATCGTAAGAAAGTTTATTGAACATGGAGCTCAAGTAGCTTTTACTTATCATTCCTCTTCGGAAAGATCGGATAACATTGTAAAAGAATTGAGTGAAGGTGGAGCAAAAATTAAAGCCTACCAATCAGATGCAAGCAAATACGATGAAGCAGAGCAATTGGTGAAGAATGTTTTAGAAGATTTTGGACAGGTAGATATTCTTATCAATAATGCTGGGATTACCCGCGATAATTTGATGCTCAGAATGACTGAACAGCAGTGGGATGACGTGATTACTACAAACCTTAAATCCGTTTTTAATTTGACAAAACACATGCTTCGGCCGATGTTGAAAAACAGAAAAGGATCGATCATTAATATGAGTTCTGTTGTAGGAGATTTTGGAAATGCTGGACAGGCAAATTATGCAGCATCCAAAGCCGGGATTTTTGGATTTACGAAATCCATCGCCAAGGAAGTTGGCTCGCGAAACATTCGCTGCAATGCCATCGCACCAGGATTCATCGCAACTGATATGACCGATGAGTTGGATGAAAAAACCAAAGAAGCATTCTTGGCTGGAATACCTTTAAAGCGATTAGGGGAAGGAGAAGAAGTTGCGAATGCATGCTTGTATCTGGGATCCGATTTGTCCAGTTATGTGTCCGGTCAAACGCTAAGTGTTTGTGGAGCATTGAATTGCTAAAATTAGAAAATTTTAATCCAGTTTGAAAAAGGGAAATGCTTGTCAAAGCATTTCCTTTTTTTTAACCCATTCATATCAAGGGAATTTATTCCCAGATTGTAATGCTAAAATTCATGGCAAATAAATTTGCCAAATACGAAAAGAGAATTAAAACAAATCAGCTAACGAACTAACTTTTCAGGTCTTTGATAAATTAGCTGCAGCTATCTCTCTTTGGCTATTTTAAAAGCTTGATTGGCTTGAATAATAAATTGCATATACTTTCTACTGTAGCCTAAACGTTCATAAAGAAAAAATATATTCGATAATCTTTATTACGTAAGTTTTTTCCCATCTTTGATGTTATATTTTAATCTAAACTTTTTATACAATGAGAAACTTTATTCTAGCTTTTACAACCCTAGCAATTTTATTTGTAATGACTTCTTGCGGTGGAGAAAAATGCCAAACCTGTACCTACACAATAGGAACGGTAGTAACCACTTCGCAACAAGTTTGTGGTGTCAAAAGTGATTTAGATGCAAATGAAGAGGCCATTAAAGCGGCTGTTGGAAGCGCTGTTGAAGTAGATTGCACACGAGAATAGGAACTGAATTTCAATAAGCTTTGTTCTCAGCCATTTTCTCACCCAAAAACGAAAAGATGAGCCCACTACTTAAAGGAAGTTTTTTTGCAGTCATGTTCCTTTACCTTTTCTTTCCTGCTCAAATGGTTTTTAATAGCGAAAATCTTTTGAAAGATGGTCTGCTGTACAAATTCAAACCTGTACCTGTAGATCCTTACGATGCATTCCGAGGACGGTATGTATCACTACGGTATAATATGAATTCGATTAAACAATCAAATCCCGAAAATGATTTTTTTAGCGGCGATATAGCATACGTTCAAATAGAAAAGGATTCAACAGGCTTTGCTTATTATGCGAAAGCTTTTAACGAAAAGCCTGATATTGACAATTACATAGAATGTACGGTCAGCGGTTTAGGAAAAGATGAAATATATTTAAGAATTCCTGAAAACTTGACCTTGTATTATATGAATGAGAAATTAGCCCCACTCGCCGAAGAATATTACAGAACTTTAAGCAGAACCCAATCACAAATTCCTGAGCAACTACTCGTTCATGTCAATGTTCGTTTGAAACGAGGCAAAGCCATGATTGAGGAAATGTATTTCGAAAATCAAGCCGTTGGAGATTACTTGGAAACAAAAGAGAGTAATTAGTATTCAGTTCAGTACTAGATACTGAGTACTAGATACTGAGTACTAAATACTAAGTACTTCTTACCCCTACAAATCCCCCAACTGCGGCCTCAAAATAATATCTTCCACAACCGTCGAAGGAGACATCTTATAACAACTCAAAACAGCACTAGCAATATCCTTTGCTGGCATCAATCTAGACTTTGGCAAATCTACTCCTTCCCAAGAAGCAGACCAAGTTGCACCCGGCATTACGCTGGTTACTCTGACGCCTTTTTCTTTCATCTCTTCTCTCAATACTTTTGAAAAACCCAACATGGCAAACTTGGAAATACTATATGATCCTCCATTAGGATAAGCCATAAAAGAAGCAATCGAGCAGATGTTGAAAACATGTCCGCTTTCTTGAGCAATCATTTTAGGAAGCAATGCTCTTGTCAAATGATATGCACTGTATAAATTCGTTTCAATTTGTTTTTCTAAAGTTCCATCTTCTTCCAGATGAATTTGTCCAGGCATAAATACACCTGCGTTATTGATCAATACATCCACTTTTTCCCAAGATTCATTTACCATTTCTGCAAAAGCCATCACTTCAGCTTTTACACTCATATCTGTTGCTTTATGTAAAACCTGGCATTTTGGAAAATCAGACTTAAACCTGTTCACCATTTCTTCCAAATCTGATCCCGTTCTTGAGTTAACTGCTAAGTTTGCCCCTTCTTCTGCAAAAGCTTCCGCTATGGCAAGACCAATTCCTTTTGTCGCTCCTGTGATTATTACGTTCATATTTAAGTTTATTTTTGCCGAAGATAAACAGACAAAAATTAAATTCGATTTAATTTTAATGTGAAAAGCATTTTTATATTAGAAAAATGACTCTGATAAGGCTTTGGAACTAAACAAAAGATTAAACTCCTCGTTATTAATCAGGTAGTGAAACCGGTGTAAGTGATGAATGCGAGAGGTTTTTAACCTTAATTGAGGTTTTCTGAGGAAGTAAATGCATTCAAATGCATGAAGTAAAAGTGGAATTTCTACTTAGAAACAGCAATTGAACTTCATTTTTACCCAATTTCATTATTTTAATTAGCTTGAAAACCTACTTCGGTTTTGAAATCGTAGAAATTAGGCTAATTTTGGCGCTGGTTCAGGAAACCACCATTTTTTATAAAATATAGGGCCATTCTGAAAATTCATGAATTTCAACTTCCTACATAGCTTTGGAAAATACCTCTTGCTTTTAAAGACTGCTTTTTCGCGTCCGGAAAAAGTGAGCATGTATTGGAAAGAAACCGTTCGCCAGATGCACGACATTGGGATTGGTTCTCTTGTCATTGTCTGTATTATTGCCCTTTTTATTGGAGCAGTAACCGCCATTCAATTCGCATTTCAACTTCAAGATAGTTTTGTACCTAAGTTTTATATCGGCTATATCGTTAGAGATATTACGATTATAGAATTGGCACCAACCATTACTTGTCTGGTATTGGCGGGTAAAGTAGGATCGAATATGGCCGCTGAGATTGGCGGAATGCGACAGAAAGAGCATATCGATGCAATGGAAATTATGGGCGTGAATACTGCGGCATTTTTGATTATGCCGAAAATGATCGCTTCCTTAATAGTGATTCCTCTTTTGGTTTGTGCAGCTTCAATCGTGAGTATCGTAGGTGGATATATTGCCAGTGTTCCGCAAGGATGGGTGACAGATGCAGAGTACGTACAAGGAGTTCGATATTATTTCGAGCCTTACTACGTTTCTATGATGTTTGCAAAAGCAATAACCTTTGCCTTTATTATTACTTCGGTTTCTTGTTTTCAAGGCTATTATGTAAAAAGAGGCAGTATAGAATTGGGCGTGGCCAGTACACAAGCTGTAGTCTATAGTGATATATTGATTCTCCTCGGTGATTATTTCATTGCATTATTATTTACCGTTTAATCCAACAATGAAATGATTAGAATAGAAGGTATAAAAAAGTCATTTGATGAAACGGAAGTCCTAAAAGGATTGAGCACCGAGTTTGAGAAGGGCAAGACCAATTTAATTATTGGACGATCCGGAGCAGGCAAAACTGTTTTATTGAAACTATTGGTGGGCTTACTCAAACCAACTTCAGGTTCTATTTGGTATGGAGATACTGATTTTACCAAAATGGATTCTCGTGAAGTACGAACTTTGCGAATGGATGTTGGAATGCTTTTTCAAGGATCTGCATTATTTGATTCAATGACCACTGAAGAAAATATCCGGTTTCCACTGGACATGTTTACCAATAAAACAAAAAAGGAAAAGCTAGATCAAGTCAACTACTGTTTAGAAAGAGTAGAGCTGGACGGTGCCAATGATAAATATCCATCTGAGATCAGTGGAGGTATGCAAAAAAGAGTAGGGATTGCTCGAGCAATTGTCCTTGATCCTAAATACCTTTTTTGCGATGAACCGAATTCAGGGCTGGATCCAAAAACAGCCTTATTGATTGATGAATTGATCCAAAAATTAACTTACGAAAAGGAGATTACCACCGTCATTAACACACACGATATGAACTCTGTGATGGGCATCGGTGATAACATTGCACTATTGCATGAAGGACGCCTTGCTTGGCGAGGAAATAAATCTGAAGTCCTGGATAGTGATAATGAAACTTTGCAAAACTTCATTTTTGCTTCTCCATTTTTACAAAGACTGCGAGATGCAGCACTGGGCAAAAAGCAATAGACTCGGTTCCCTTTTCAATTCCATTTCTAATTTTCTTAAAAAAATAAAAGCCCTTATCTGTTTAGATAAAGGCTTTCTTCAAGGTCTCAAAAAAAGAAAACTACATTTTCTTTATTAAACTTTTGTCTTAAGTAATGGGACAACATCCTTTAGACAAAAAAGTGGTTTCATAGTGCAAGACGCTTACGGGTTTCATAGTGCAAGGTTCTTTTACTTGTTTCATAGTAAAAAATAAAATGGAGTTAAATAGGAATTGCTTTCTATCTAAACCTTTTAAAACTTACAAGAAATAAATCCATTCAGCTAACTAGCCATTTGAATTTGTTCTATTGTAAATTTGTTGTCCAAACTTATTGTTTTTTCTTTGTTGAGAATCTTGAGATTCTGTAGATTAGATGGGGTTGGGTGCATACTTAATGCTGAAAAATGGTTCTCTGTAGTGGGCGCTTGACTCAGTAAAATTGAAATGAATGAAGCGATTGTAATTGTAATAGCAAACAGTAAAAAATATTCCATATATCACGGGTTTAGTTTATGGTAAATTAATTTTACTGTAGTTTTCTTGTTGACCTAAAAATCTGTTTTTAATTGTTAATAGAATTTGTTTTATAACCTCTCTTATTTTATTCTGTATGACAAATATATATATATATCCAGATAAAAGTTTGTTTTTACAGATTTGAAAAAACATAATGTGACACATTAGTTTTCTTCAAACACCTCTAAACATAGGTCACTTATTTTGGTTTCTATTTAGGGAAAGGAAGGGAAATGGATAAGGAAATGTACATACTATGTCGTTTTATTTAGAGAAAGGTAATATTGTCACAGTTATGATGTTTAATATTTTTTCCTCTTTTTTCTGATTTTGTGACAAAAGAAAGTTGATAAAACAATGAAAAAACTTTCAAATCTGTTTGGGTTTGAGCTTAAGTTTGTAGAATTATGTTTTTGTGAAATAAAATTCTGTGAAATAAGAATACTGCAAAAGATGACATATAATTGCGTGACCAAGAGGAGTATCTGGAATATTATTATATTTGCGACCACTAAGAAAGAAGTCAATTTATGCTTAATATTAGGTTGATTACTTTTTGATTTTATTTGCCCAGGTGGTGAAATTGGTAGACATGCTAGCTTGAGGGGCTAGTGCTCTTTATGGGCGTGCAGGTTCGAGTCCTGTTCTGGGCACCATTTCAAAGCTTTCAGATTCTCTGGAGGCTTTTTTTGTTAAGGAACAGTTCAAAATAATAAATGGATATCCGAGAAGCTTTACTAAAAGAACATTCTAAACAACAAACTTTATTGATTACCGATTATGTCGGAAGGAATAAAAAAAGGATTTCTACTTTAATGATGTTGTTTATGGGCAACGAATATCGTGTCACGCAAAGAGCAGCCTGGGTCGTCAAGCATGTTTTCGAAGCTCACCCTGATTTAGCCTATCCTTATTTGGATGAAATGGTTGATATTTTATTCGATGAATCCCGTCACGCATCTGTTCGACGTAATCTCTTGAAAATCATAGATGAAGTCATTGAAATTCCAGAACGCCATTATGGGAAACTCGCTACTTTGTGCTTTGACCTAGTGGCCTCCATGCAAGAACCCATTGCGATTAAGGTTTTTTCAATGGGTGTATTGTGTAAAATAATCAAAAAAGAACCGGATCTGGCTGGTGAGTTGATCATTATAATAGAAGATCAAATGCCGCACGCAAGCCCCGGATTCAAATCTAGAGGGAAACGAGTTCTTAAATTTTTAAACGGACTTTAACTTCCATTAATTATTTTTAAAGACTCAGCCTAGATTTTTTTAAGCTACTCGGCTAATTCCCCTTCTTTTCGTACCTTAGACGCATTATAAAAAGCATACTATGATTAATTTATCAACTGTAAACATTGATGGTATGGCGCTTCATCGCGTCGGCAATAAATATCGAGCGGAAAGAAATTTCGTTTCGACCGGATTATTCCACCCCAACGAAGCGGTGCGTGAAAGTCTGATTCATTATTTTTTGAAATCAATGAAGAATACAGACCAGTATTACCAATTTCAAGCAGAAGGAGATTTATACGAAAATCCATTGTACAAACTGGCTGCTGAAACCTTCGTGGACCACAATGCCTTGCATTTCAATTCCATTGGTATTCTGGAACATTTATACGCACAATCCAAGCATCCCAATATCAAGAGCGGAGAGGTATTCGTTGTTTACTTCAGAGATATTCAGATGGAAGATGAATTGATTGAAGGCATCGGCATATTTAAGTCTGAGCAAAAAAATGCTTTCCTAGAGATTTCTCCAAAAGGAGATGCCTTGCAGATTAAAAAGAACAGTGGGATCAATATCGAAAAACTGGACAAAGGTTGTTTGATTTTAAATATTGAAAAAGAAACTGGATTTCGAGTAGTCAGCATAGACAACAATCGCTACGATACCAATTATTGGTTGTACCATTTCTTGAATGTTGATTATGTACGTGACGAAAGCTTCCACACCAAAGCTTACTTAGAGCTTTGTAATTCCTTTTCCAATGAAGTGGTGGGACCCACAAATGACACCACTGAGAAAATGAAATTCTTAAGTGATTCCGTGGATTATTTCGCGAAACATGAGAGCTTTAATTTTGATGATTTTACGGAAAAAGTAATTCCAGAACCAGCAATGGCAAAGGAATTTAAAACCTACCAAAAAGATTATTCTTTGGAGGACGTAAATGAATTTGAAATTTCTCCTTTGGCATTGAAAAAGGCCAGACGTAAAATTAAAACTCAAATTAAACTGGACACCGCGATTCAAATCAATTTAGATTATAACAATCCAGAGTTTAGTCAACAGTTTTTAGAAAAAGGTTTTGATGAAGATCGTAAAATGCATTTTTACAAAGTCTTCTTCAACGATGAACTATAATTGAGAGGTACTTAGTATCTAGTATTCAGTATCTAGTATCACTCAGTACTGAAGACTATATGATTGAGAAGTACTTAGTATCTAGTATTACTCAGTACTGAAGACTATAGGATTGAGAAGTACTAAATACTAAATACTAAATACTAAATACTGAATACTGAATACTGAATACTGAATACTGAATACTAAGTACTGAATACTAAGTACTAAATACTCCGCTCTGCTATGAAAAAGTTTTTTTCCATTCTTCTAAAATTGATACTCGTATTACTCCTAGCAGTTGCGATTTTTGTTTTTTGGAATGTGAAAGATCGACACTCGGGCTATGCAATTAATATGCACCAAAAGCCAATCAAAAGTGGTTTTCTAAAAGCAGGCTTTTCCGCCTTACGTATCAATCCTAAAATAATAGATACTTGGACTGACGCCAATAATGATGCGCAGTACAATCCTGACGACGGAGATACTTTTTCTGACAACAACAATAATGGAAAATTTGATCCAGTTTGGATTGCAGGTTTTCAAAATAGCCGACCCGCCAACGGGCTTCACGATGATTTGTGGGCAAGGTGTATGCTGATCAATGATGGCGATTTTACCATTGCAGTTGTGGCATTGGACGTGATTGGATTCGGGTCAGATGAAGTCATTTCAATTAGAAAAAAAGTAGCGGAATTAGCAGCCGTCGATTACACTATTGTTTGTTCCACGCATACCCATGAAGGACCCGATGTACTCGGTCTTTGGGGCAGCAGTGAATATAAGTCTGGCGTAGATCCGGCATACAAAGAATACATTATCAACCAAGCTGCTAGCGCTGTAAAAACGGCGCTGCAAAACGCAAGACCTGCAAAGATCAGATTTGCAAAAGAAGAGCAAGGTGCGGCTAACTTGGCAGGAGATACCCGCAAACCTTTTGTCTTTGATCCCACCATTGCATTGATGCAAGCCATTGACAAAGAAACAAACGAAACCTTAGGAACATTTACTTGTTGGTCCAATCATCCCGAAACGACCTGGAATAAAAACCTACTCATCAGTTCTGATTTTCCGCATTATTATCGAGAAGCTATGGAGCGCGGAATGATGCGCGAAGATTCAGTCTTGGTAGAAGGAATGGGAGGAATTGCTGTTTATGTAAGCGGCTCGATCGGTGGATTGATTACGACACATCCCGAAGTTGGAATTCGAGATCAGTTTGACAACGAAGTCTATACCAAACCTTCTTTTGAAAAAGCAAGAGCGCAAGGCGAAAAGTTGGCAAAACTAAGCATGGGCGCTTTGAATAATAATGCCTCTCGTTCTTTAGTGAAGGGCGCTATTCGCTTGCGTGCGAAAACGATACATTTGCCTTTAGACAATAATTTGCTGAAACTAGCAGCGAGTGTCGGAGTCTTGGATCGGGGGATGTCCGGTTGGATGAAAGTGCGTTCGGAGGTTTGCTATTGGACGCTAGGTCCGGCTGCTTTTCTGCACCATCCGGGCGAGATGTATCCAGAAATAATTCACGGTGGAGTGGAGCATGGGCCAGGACAGGATTTTAATACCGCTCCAATTGAAACACCACCGATCAAGAAATCCATTAAAGCAGAGTATTCTTTTTATGTGGGGCTTTCCAATGATATGATTGGTTACATCATTCCTAAAAGTCAATGGGACGAAGAAGCTCCATATATGTTTGAAGAAAAGGAAGCTCCTTACGGAGAAATTAACTCACTCGGGCCAGAGACGGCTCCAATTTTGCATCAAGAATTAATACAGCTAATTCACGAAATAGAAAAGTAGTTTATTATGATTAAGTTCTATAGTATTAACGGACAGTTAGTCGATAAAGAAACAGCAAGCATTAAGGTAAATGATTTGGTCATTTCCAGAGGTTTTGGAATTTTTGATTTTTTAAGACTTATTGAAGATAAGTTGATTTTTGTGGAGGATCATATTGATCGTTTTTATCGCTCTGCAGAATACATGGGATTGGAAATGCAATGTTCTAAATCAGAGTTGCGCCAACAATTCGATGAGTTGATTAAAGCCAATGGACTTTCTCGTTCTGGTTTTAAAATGATACTAACCGGAGGCTATTCTTTAGATGGATATGCTCCGACAACTCCAAATCTAATCTTGTTGCAGTTGGAGCTGAAAGCACCAAGTGACGAGCAATATGCAAATGGCGTTCGTTTAATGTTGCACAAACATGTCCGAGAACTTGCTCACATCAAAACCACTAACTATACAGTACCCATTTTGCAATTGCCGCACTTGAAGAATGCAGGCTACTTTGATGTGTTGTATTATAATGAAAACCAAATATCGGAATCTTCACGCTCCAACTTTTTTATAGTAAACCAAGAAGGATCTATTGTCACTCCAAAAGAAGACGTTCTTTTTGGAATTACCCGCATGCATGTAATTGATTTAGCGAAGGCAAATGGTTTTGAAGTAATCGAAAAGAACATCACTTTGGATGACCTTAAGGAAGCGAAAGAAGCATTCATGACCAGTAGCACAAAAGGAGTTCTGCCTGTTTCGGCTTGTAGTGATATTACCATCGCAGATGGCAAGGCTGGACCGGTCACTCAATCACTCATGACTGCATGGACAGCGATGTTGCAAAGCCGTTATGGTATTGCAGAAGTGGTTTGATTTAAATAAAAAACCGTATCAGAAGTTGACGTTTACTAAACTTTCAAAGTTTAGTAAACGGGTTAAGGGAGTACCAATAAATATTTTATTCATCCCCTTATTCGCATTCAAAGAATATTGCTAGCAATGTTTTTTGAATTGCATTTAAATACCTTCGATATTCTCTCTAAAAATCATTCCGTACAATTCTCCTTTTCCATGATAGACGCCAAATTGGTCTACAAACTCAGGACCAATAAATCTCAGTTTTATTTCATAGACTTTGGCACCTGGTTTCGGCTTGGCTATTAAACTAGTCGGTAAGGAACCTCTAGTAGGAGAGACCGATTCAAAGCCAAGCACATCAATTACTTGCCAGTTTCCTTTCGGGCCCAGTAAGCTAAAATTAAACGCTTCTGAATCCGCCGATCGCAACCAAATAGAAGGGTATTCAAAATTATACGGTCCCCATTCATTGACCAATATTTTTTCTCGTCCTTTGGGCAAGTGACTTTCCCATTCCAAAGCTTTTAATGTTGGTTCTGGTTTTAGCTGATCAAAGGTTTTCTGGAAAGAAGATTTGAAAACTGGAGACTTGATATTAATGGCTTGCTTGTAAATAATATTCTTCTCTTCTTTTAATTTTTTATTGGCCTTTCCAATAATGATTTCTTCTGAAGGTTGTCGAATGATGTTTTCCTTGACAATAGTATTGTCCGAATTGTTTATAACGAAAGTTCGTTGTGGATTAAGGAAGGTGTTTTTAGTAAATGAATTGTCCTTGTTGCTGATATTCCTGATTGTTGCAAAAGGCCAACTCTTTGGCTGTGTGCTGCGTTCCCAAATAGAAATAGCTTCCTTAGGTTGATCGAAAAAATTATTTTGAATCTTGTTCAGGTGTCCATGTTCTATAGCAATGCCGTGATTGTTTTGTAGAAATAAATTTTCTTCAATTAACATTTCGTAGCTGTATCCTCCCCAGATTCCGTAATCACATTCTTCCATTTTGTTCCATTGAACTTGATTGCCTTTGCTGAAAGTGATTTCAATGCCATTGTTAGAAGCAAAGGAACAATCGTTGGCCCAGATCTTATTGTCAGTACAGCCGCCCTCCCCAGATTCAATGGTTTGATTTCCTGCCCAAATAAATACTCCATCTCCGGAATGTGTTGCAGAATTGCAAGCAATGGTATTATTGCTGCTTTGTTCATACGCAAGTACACCCGCGGAATCCTGACAACGATTGTATACACCATAACTAAAACCCCTAATATTCCAATCCAATAAATTATTGAAGATCAAATTATTGCTCGAACGGTAGAGCCCTATGCCGAGACCTGAGTTAAATCGAAACTTATTATTGTAAAACTTTCCATCCTTACAATTGACCAATAATAATGCATTTTGACCTTGCCTAATAACGCAGTTTCTTACAATAGCGTTTTTACAATTGTCTAGATAAGCTGCTGTTCCATATCTCAACCATTCTCCATTTTCATTATCATGAAAACTCATCCAATCCGATTCTGCTTCTGCGACTCGAGTACTCTTGAGTTCGGGTCTGTAGTTATAAGAAAGATCACTATTTTCTAGTTTGAAATTTTCTACATTTTTGACCATCAAAGCGATCTTGTAGCCTTTAATGGTGAGGTTTTTTAAAGTAATGTTTTTTCCATTTTGAACCAATATGCCTAAGCCTTGAAATTTACTTGGTACTTGACCGGGAGAAGCGCCGTCAATAAAAATACTATGAAAATCCAACTCAATGTCATTTCCTTCAATAATAAGAATGGGTTTTTCAATAGAGGATTGCCCTTGAAATTCATATGTCCCGGCCAATAGATCAACAGATTTTGTGATCTTTGTCCCGGGGCGAAACATCAAAGGTTCGTTGGATTCCGTTTTACAACTGCTGTTTAACAGTAAACACATGATCAAAAAAGCAAATGCGAAAAAATGGGAAGTAAATTTCATTTTGAATTATCTTTACAATCTAGAGCAAGACTTCGCTCAAGATAAATATAAAGACTGTTTTTTTGTACAAACAAAAAGGAATTGGGCAAAATTATTATTTAAAAAATTATCGTTTAATTTGTCCAATTACTTATATTTAATTTTTAATAAATTGGCAACTATTCGTAGTGAAAATTAAAATGTTGAAGAGAACAAGCCTGGAAAGAAGGCCTGTTGAAAAGATTCAACCAATCCCGAAGGGATGACACTATTATAAAAAACATACTCGTCTCTTTTTAAACCCAGAATGGGTGACATTATTACGCGCATTTTATTGTGAACCTATGCCACTCCTTCTGAGTTTAATATCTAGTCATTTTGAGAAATTATAATAATGTCATCCCCTCGGGATTTGCTTTTCAAACTTTAGCTCAACACTCTGAATAGTTACATAAATTGAACAAACCTATGAGAATAACAATACTACTCTTGCTCTTCTTTTCAATCTTCAATATTCATGCGCAGACGGATAGTACTTCAGAGGAGAAGATATACATGATGACTGATCAAATGCCTTTGTTCCCAGGATGTGATTCACCAGATGTTGCTGCAGAAGACAAGAAAAAATGTTCTGATCAAAACGTATTGCAATTTATATACAACTATATCCAATATCCAGATTCTGCAAGAATGAAGGGAATCCAAGGTTCTGTCGTTGTCGGATTTGTGGTAGAAAAAAATGGTAAAATATCGAATGCTAAATTGTTAAAGGACATCGGTGGTGGCTGTGGGGAAGAAGCACTTCGAGTTGTGAATTTAATGAATCAATTGGATCGTTCATGGTCGCCCGGAATGAAAGATGGAGAACCAGTCAGGGTCTCTTTTAATATTCCGATAAAGTACAAATTGGAAGATACCACACCGCCAGAGTTTACCTTATATGGGAATGATACGATTTGGCAAGTTTATGATAAAGCAGCTGAGTTTACCGGAGGATTTGAAGGGCTTGCAAAATCAGTGGAGGAGGAGTTGAATTATCCAGCTTCAGGTTTTTCCACCTGCAAGGTAGGTGCAATGGAAATCCAACTTTTGGTCAAAGGAGACAAATCAGTGGAGTTGTTGGACTTGAAAGATTATGGTGGATTAGGTCTTGATTTTTGGTATGAAACGATAGACTGGTATCATCGAACAAAAAGCAAATGGGCGCCAGCGATTCGAGGAGATAAAGAAGTGAGTACGTTGTATTCTATGCGGGTTCCTTTCAAGCCGAGTTCATCTGTGAAATTGGATACGCTTTGCACCAACAGGATCCAAGCTTTTGATGAAGCGGCGCAATTGGCTTTTCAAGGAGAAGACGATTTTAATTCAGGGAATAAAGAAGAAGCTTTCGCTAAATGGAACGAAGCCATTGAAAAATTTCCGGGGAATGCTGAGTTTTTATTGTTGCGTGGTCAAGCAGCTTTGGAGTCAGGAGATTTCGAAACAGCTTGTTCTGATTTTGCAGAAGCCAAGGCCATCTTAGGAGTAGCGGGTTGGGTGGAGCAAATGTTGTTTTGGACTTGTTTGGAAATGGAGAAAGAAAAGTAGAACTTTAGTCAAGCCCAAAGTCTATGCAACCTAAACAATTCGAGACCAAAAATCGAAACCGAAAATGAAAAGTCCTATTTATTTTTTCAGCATGCTTCTTTTAGTTATGAGCTGCACGAACCCTTCAAGTGACACAGAAAATTTGTCTTTTGAAGAAATGCAGGAAATGCGAGAAGAAATATTGGAATCAACGAAAATTTATTTCCATCAATCTGAAAAAATTCCAGATTCTGATTTTTACATTTATCCCGTCAGCACTTCTGTAGAAGATCGAGGAGCCAGATATTATAGCAAAGGTGGATACGAAAATAAAACGTGGAACATTGTTTTTTTTAACATAAAGACAAAAGAAAAACATCTGCTATTCGACAGCATTACTCCAATCATTAGAGACTATCCAAACGAAAGTGATTTCGAATACTTGGATGAATTTGCCATTCAAAAAATTCAAAAACAAAAAAGAAAATCAGGAAAATTATTTTTTGAATTGATCCTCGAAGATTCCAATGAAAATGGGAAAATTGATGAAGAAGATGCAAATGGTCTTTTCATTAGTGAATTGGATGGAAGCAACTTAACGAGATTAAGTCCGAAAGAATTGGATCTAACTTCCTGGAAATTTTTAGATCAAAACAAAACCATAATCGAACTTATTTGCATCGAAAATATTGATGATGATAAAAGGTACACCAGTGGCGATAAAGAGCAAATTCTGATTGCAAGTTTGGATACCTCACATTTCGAATTATTTGATCACAATTACAGAGAAAAATTGAAAGAGCAATACATAAAATAAGCTTTTTTGCGCTTATTCATCGAATAAGTTTTTCAAAGCGCTGCGTAGAAACACCAGAAAATAGAATTTTGGCATCTTACATTTAAATGCCCGCTTTTTCATCGAAAAACGACTAATTTGAAATTAAGATATACCATTCTTATTCTGGGCACCTTGTTTTCATTCTGCCAAATATCTGCTCAAGAAGCTAAATCTTCGAAGCGGATCCTCTATGAAATTACCAACGATCAAGCGAAAGCCTTTTTCAAAGATGGTCGCATAAAACACCTGGATTCTACTCATTTTATTCGACCTGTTGACAGTCTCTATCTTTATGATAGAAGCTGGAAAACGGAAAGAGGGAAGTATTATTTGGAAACGGATGTTAGGGACAATTACCTCAATTCAAGGTTGGTACATAAACCGCTGATTTCTATTTTTCAATTGGAAAGTAAAAAGGGGATTCAATTTCAAATTACAGATTCATTGGGTCAAACCTTAAAAAATGCAAAAGTCTTTTTGGATAAAAAAGAAGTGAAGTATTCCAGCAAAACAAATAGTTACGAACGGAGAAGATGGAATAAAAAAGATGGAAAACTTATTGTTGAAAATGACGGATACCTAGCCTTTTTCGAAATAAAGAATAATAAGAACTGGAGATACAGGGCTCCTCTAGGAAGAAGATTAAAAAGCATTGCACTCTCTCCCTATTATTTTTCTCGAAAACATTTAACAAGAATATCTCGCTATGTCTTTAGCAAAGATTATAGAGAAAATAGAAGTAGAGTCAAACGGAAATACAAAGGATATTTTGCATTCAATAAACCCAAGTACCGCCCTGGAGATACTGTAAAAGTCAAAGGTTATTTTACCATTAAAAACAAAAAAGCATTAGAAGTACCATTGGAATTTCAATTGATCGGTAATTCTGGAAAAAAAGCAATATCTAAGATTATTGAAGCCAATTCACCCGGCAATTATACCACTGAATTTGTCTTACACGATTCTCTGGACTTGCGTTTAAACCGCCAGTATCATGTCTATGTTTATGAAAAATATAAAAACAAATCACGCCGTGTTTATCATGCCTATTTTCGATATGAAGATTACCAACTCAATGAGATGGTTTATGACTTAAGTACAAAACAAAAAGGATATAGCAGGGGAGATACTGTAACCGTCGACTTAAAAGCAAGTTATAAGAATGGACTTTCGGCACCAGATGCTAAAGTGAAATTGGTAGTAAAATCGAATGTTAAACAAAGCTATTTTTCGCATGATAAATTTTATGAGGAAATAGTTTATGTGCCTGATACCTTGTGGACAAAAGAACAAAACCTTAACTCAAAAGGACTCGCGGAAATTACCCTACCGGACTCCATTTTTCCAGCCTTGGAATTGCCTATAGAGGTGGAGGCCTATTTCAGCAATAGCAACGGAGAATTGCATCAAGAGAAACTGAAATTTGTTTACGGTAAACCGCCTTTCAGTTGTTTGGATTTAAAATTGGAAGGAGAGTGGCTTGTCGCAAAATGCGCAGGACAAGATTCCTTGAACATGAAGAAAGCTTTTTTGAATTACTTTAATGAATCAACTGAAATTACTTTGCCGCATAAGCAGAGAGTCAATGGCTTTCATACAAACTATGAATTGAGTGTTGATGGAAAATCTAGAGCTGCTTTACTCGAATTAAAAAACCACAGTAGCCTGGTTGAAGTCAATGGTAGCAATAAATACGATTCTTTAAAAATTAATATTTCCAATCCTCGCAGAATCAATATTTATTATGAATTGTATGCAGGTAAAAAGTTGATCGAAAAAGGAGAATCAGAGGAGCTTGAATTTTTATTCGAAAGAAATTCGAACGCAGGAACCTATACTTTTTATTATGAATATTACTGGAATGGTAGATTGATACAAAATGAAAGTCCATTCATTCATTTCAATAAAAAACTCAATATTGATATTGACCAACCGGCTATCGTTTCACCCGGTCAAAAGGTGCCGATCAAAGTTCGGGTTACCAATGAAAAACAAAAACCTGTTGCCAATGTGAATTTGACTTTAGGAGCAGTGAATGGTCAATTCGAAAATTCCAAATCTTACACCGCTCCAAAATTATCGTATAAAATTTCTAAAAATCCTAAGAAGAAAAACAATACCACTTCAAAACGTTGGAGTACAACAGGCAATTCCTCTCAATTAAATCGCGCTTTATTGAAAAGATATGAAGTAGAGGAGAAAACTTACTATAAGTTGCGGTTTCCTAAAAACGGCTATTACTTTCATTCAGATAGGATCACGGTTAAGGATACTTTCTACCAAGATGTTGCTCAGTTCTCTCCATTTTTGGTTCGAAAAGGAAACTTGGTCCCGATTTATTTGATTTTTTGCAATCGAGAATTGGTTTACTATTATGGAACGGACGATCAACTTCCTTATAGTTTCATTGGTCAAGATGGATACAATAC
>CALIAG010000048.1 GCA_938041325.1 uncultured Saprospiraceae bacterium
AAAAAGATGTCGCTCCTCTGGAGCTCAATGCGTTGATTTATAATTTTCTAAAAAGATGTCGCTCCTCTGGAGCTCAATACGTTGATTTAGAATTTTCTAAAAAGATATCGCTCCTCTGGAGCTCAATAAGTTGATTTATAATTTTCTAAAAAGATGTCGCTCCTCTGGAGCTATATGTTTTGATCATAATTTCGTTTTTTGTATTAAATTTTGGTATTAACGAAAGCGCCGTAGGTGCGAAATCTTTATAGCAAAAAGTCATCATTATTTTAAGCGCCGTAGGTGCGAAATCTAAATTTCATGTTGAAGGTTACGCATCTGTAGCACTTTGTTATAATTCAAAAAAATACTAATCGCAAGAAAGGCCTCTCTATAACAAAGACGCAGCAATCGTAGAAATTCCATAAATTTTTGAAATTATTTTTCAAAAAAAACAAACTTTAACATCCGATGTGTTTAAAATGGAATCGATAAATATTGAATTTTGCTTTCGTTTAACTTGATTCGAATACATATTAATTCGAGCAATCCATTCCCTTTCTGTGAATTATCTTAAACTAAGGAGAAAGAAAAAAATCAAATAGCTAAACTTTCTCTTGCTTAGAATAGTTTACTACTTTGGACTATTGCAATGAACGAGATTTAAACCTTTTCCATTTGTCTAAAATAGAAGTGAATATTGTTTGGTTTAAAAAAGATTTGAGGCTGAGGGATCATGATCCTTTGGCAGAGGCTATTGCTTTGGGCAAGCCTGTGCTATTGTTGTATTGTTTTGAACCTTCACTTATTGCGGCTGAGGATACTTCGACTAGGCATTTTAGGTTTGCTTATGAATGTCTAGTGGACATGCGTACCGCTTTAGCAAAGGAAGGACAAGAAATACATATTGTGTGTGGGGAAGTTTTGGATATACTTTCTTCTATAAATGAATTTTATTCTATTGCTAACCTTTTTTCTTACGAAGAAGTTGGAACTAAATTGACCTTTGATCGAGATCGAAATGTGAAAAAGTGGTGTTTAGAAAAAGAGATAGCGTTCAAGAGTTTTGCTCAAAATGGTACTGTTCGAGGGAAGAAGAACAGAGCAGATTGGCAAGCTCAACTAGAAGCCGGTTATTTTTCATATCCAGTAACCAAAGTCGATTTATCAAAACTGGTTAACTTAAAAATTGGGGCGGAATTGAAATCAATTTTTGACAAAGAACCTATTCCAACGGAATTCCAAGAATCAAAAACAGGTTTTCAAAAAGGGGGAGAAAGTTATGCTTGGAAATATTATAAATCCTTTCTTCAAAAACGTGTTTGGAATTATAGCCGCCATATTTCAAAACCAGAATTGAGTCGGAAAAGTTGCAGCCGTCTTTCTCCTTATTTGGCTTTTGGATGCATCAGTGCAAAAGCGGTTATGCAATATGCTTTTGCTCAATCCAAGAAAACAGGAGAGGAATGGAACTTTAGTAATTTTAAATCAAGAATTTGGTGGCGCTCTCACTATATTCAAAAACTAGAAACGGATTGGCAAATTGAATCACAACCGATTAATCGCGCATTCAATGAACTCGATAGGGCAGTGGGAGGCAAGTTGTTTGAAGCCTGGGCCAATGGAAAAACGGGCTATCCAATGGTGGATGCTTGCATGAAATGTTTGGAGGAAACTGGGTGGATTAATTTTAGGATGCGTGGAATGTTGGTGACTTTTGCGTCTTATGCATTATGGTTGGATTGGAGGCAATTGGCTACACATTTGGCAAAGCTTTTCTTGGATTACGATCCAGGCATTCACTATCCGCAAATTCAAATGCAAGCAGGGCTTTCCGGCTACCATACGCTTAGGATTTTTAATCCGATGGCGCAGGTTGAGAAGCATGATTCAGAAGGAGTCTTTATTAAGCGATGGCTTCCAGAATTGATTGATGTTCCGCCTAGTCATTTGATTGAACCCTGGAAGATGACTCAAATGGAGCAGACTTTTTACAATTGTAAAATAGGGGAAGATTACCCAAGTCCAATAGTAGATTATGGGCTTGCAACGAGTGAGAATAAAGACCGTTATTGGGCAACGAGACAAAGCCTAGAAGCTAAGAAAAACTTACCCTCTATCTGGGAGAAATATTGCGTTCCTTCAGATGCAGAAAAATACAAGCTTCAATTAAAACTAAAGGATTAAGTAGGGTTATATTTTGTTTTACCTCATTCAAAAAGTATCCAATTCTAATTGGATTTCAATAGCTTATCAAATTAACATCATTCGTATTTTTGCTATCAATTCAGTTCGATGACTGACTACAAACTTTGACATAATATTTCTGATATGGGTTTTGACCGTATTGATGCTCACGTAATTATCTGCTGCAATTTCGATGTTCTTTTTGCCTTCGTACAAGGATTGTAGAATTTCAAATTCACGTTGAGTAATCGGAGTTTGAATTTTCTCGTTAATGATGTCAAGACTAATTTCTTTGTTTCTAGATTGATGTTTGAAATTAAACAATGCAATTTTTAGCGTCGTCAATAAATCCTGCTCACTAAAAGGCTTGACCATATAACCCAATGGACGAGTGTGCTTTGCTCTCTCCACTACATCATCAGTAGTATATGAAGTCAGGAATAAAAAAGGAATATTGAATTGTTTATTGATGATTTCAGCGATTTGAATTCCATCAAGTTCACATCCTAAATTAACATCCAAAAGGACAAGGTCTGGTTTGTTGTCATTCAATTCTTGAATAGCTTTTTTGCTATTAAAAGCTCTTGCTGTTACATTATAACGGCTATCGCTTTTGAGGGTATTACTGATGTACATTGCGATAGCTGGTTCATCTTCGACCACTAGAATATTAATGGTGTCTAATGTATTTTGAGGTTTGATAACCTGTTGAAGTTGTGAGTTTACCATAATTGATTTATTGAGGTTCATAACACTTAATTTTACTTAAGCAATTTTGTAGTTTTTAAATAGCAGTTGAATTATAGTACCATTGCTGTTGTCAATGTTTAAATGACCGTCGAGTTTATCTGTTAGTGTTTCGATAAGCTCCCAGCCAAAAGAAGTTTTTTGTTTTCCTGATTGCAGTGGCATACCCGGACCGTTGTCTTCTACACAGAGCGCAATTTCTTTTGTATTTTTATCAAGAAATAACTTCACTTTAATCTTTCCTTCTTCACAATCATTGAATGCATGTTTTAAAGCATTACTAATTAATTCGTTTAATATCAAACCCATAGGTATGACCGTGTCAATATCTAAATCTATATTTTCGATTTCTGTTGTAAGAGAAATTTTTCCTGGTTTAATATTATAAGAATGAAAAAGACTTTCCGTAAGACGTTTGATGTATTCATCCATCTTGATGCCTTTTAAATTTTCACTTTGATATAACCTTTGATGAATCAAGGCCATGGATTGCACACGATTTTGACCTTCGTTGATGGCACTCAAAGCGGCATCGTCTTTAATGTGACTGGACTGCCATTTTAAAAGACCGGAAACTACTTGCAAATTATTTTTAACTCGATGATGAATCTCCTTCAGCAAGGTTTCTTTTTCAGCGAGTGAATGGCTGATCACTTTGTTTTGCGATTCGATTTTTTGACTTCTCTTTCTCAACTGGAAAAAGGTGAAAGTTCCTAAACCTAAAATGATCAAACTCAATATTCCTCCTAAGCGATATCGAGCCAACTGTTCTTTATAAATAGCTTCCTTTTGTTCCTGTTCAAGTTTCAAGATTTTTTTCTGCTTTGCCAACTCTTCTTTTTTCAAAGCTTTGGTGATGCTTAAAGTATTCTTCTTATACTCCAAATGGTTTTTTGCTTCATTATAGCAAAGCAACGCCTCATAAGCATCGGTAATATTATTGAGCTGAGTATGTGTTTTATGCAAACAATTGCAAGCGTTCATTTTATTGAGTGCAGTGGAATTGTTTAAATCTTGATGTGCCAATATCTCTCTTGATTGATTGCAATATTCAATGGCTTTTGCGAAATTTTTCTTTTTTCGGTATACCGTTCCCAAGTTATTGAGAAGGACAGTATATTGGTTTTTATGCTTAATGTTTGGAAGCCATTTTTCGGCAGCAATTGCAGCGTCCAAATCATCAGTTATTGTATAAAGTTCAATCAATGTAGATAAGACCCAAGCATCCCATCGCTTGATTTCTGAATTTGAAATCTTTTCCCAAGTCAGTTCTAAAATTTGCCTTGCTTCTTCATAACGACCTAAACGCATGTATGCAATTCCCATATAGTTCGCCGAAAAGACTTCTGCATTCCTCTGATTTTTTTTCTGGCAAAGTTCATAAGACTTTGTACTGAATTCCAATACCTTTTCCCAATCTTCCAACTCAAGATAGATAGAAGGTAAGTTGGCATACACATAAATGTAATTGACATTTTTTTGCTTCAGTGCAAGGTTAAAATATTCAATTGCTCCATAGTAATTCTCCATTGACAATGCAGTCAATCCCATTCTAATGTATGTATCAGAATAAAATTCATCCAACTGATGCTTGGCAATTAAGTCAAGTGATTCATAATACATCTCCATGGCTTCTTCATACTTGCCGTGCGCCCGCAAATACCAGGTTCTTCCATTTTGGGCATAAAAGGTAACATCTGGATGTTGTGGCATAATCAAGGCCATGCTATCTAGAAAGTCTAAAAGTTCTTCTGAATTTTCTCTGAGTTTGTGTTCTCTTGCCCCATAATAAAATTGCTCATAAGTGAATATGGCTTCGTAATAGGCCAATTGATGGGTTTGAGCATGATGGATGGCTGCTTGGAGGAGACTGTCGGCTTTGAATCTTCTTTTTCTAAGTTCACGAACTAAAATCAGTTGATTTTCCGCATATAACTTTGGAGAAGTTTCGAATTTTTGGAGATCTTGAAACAGAGAATCTATATAAACATCTGCTTTTAGCAACCCCGTCTGGAATGCCAGAATACAAATTATGAATAGTTTTCTCAGTAAGTTCATTTCGTTTTTTGTAAAACTTAGGAACCATGCCCTAAATCTTTTGTAAAGATAAAGGAGCTATTAGCCTCATACATCACCCCTTCGGGTAGTTTTCGAAGGTTTTGGATAACAATGAGTTAGATTTATCGGGGTATTTCGGCCAATAATGTAGTAGAAGGTTTAGATTTTATTGACGAGCATACATCCATTGCATTTGTAAATACAGGACGAAGAAGCAAAGAAAGTCGTTTTTGGAGATAGAAATCGGTGCAGAATTAAAGGGAATGAATTCAAATTTATCAAATAAGACTTCTTTTTTACTTGTCATTCAGGTATTTAATACCACTTTTTGGTAAAATCAAATCGACAAAATTCAACAGACGTTTTCTGTTTTGAGAAGTCCTTTCATGGATAGGGACCTTTTTCCAATCGACATTTTTGATGGCTTGAATGGTTTGCTGAATGCTTAGTTTATTCATGAATGCTTTGGTGAAAAATTGGGTGATGAAATCATTCCATCCGTTCTTGTTGCCCCAATAATGCGCAATGCTATCTTGAGATGGATGAAGTTCTGTAAGATGATTGAGGACTATTGAGAAAGAAAACTGTTCTATCAACCAATTGGGCTTTACGCTTTGACACAGTTCGTCACATACGCTTAAGGTTAAGGCTGGGATGGTTTTAAGATTTTTCTGTGAAATACCAATTACGCCTGCATTCCAAACCGCTGAATTTTGATTTATTTCAATGTCTTGGATGGATTTTCCTTTAAGCTCTTTCCAAAGTGTTTTTTTCGATTTTGTTTTAAAAGAAGAAAGAGGACCTTCTTTGAGATGCATGATAGAATGGCCTTGATCTAAAATTTGAGCCAACTTGGATAAATCGCCGAAAAGAAAGGTGTCGGAATCAAGGTAAAGCAAATGGTCTTCCGGATACTTAAGTGCAATCTTTTCAACGGCTTTTATTTTTACGCGCCAAAAATAATTGTAATCTCCTTGCCAGTCCTTCATCTCCTCCGTTGTGGTTTTTTCTATTTGTACTTTAGGATGATTCAAAGAATTGTAAAAGTCCGGTGTATCCGTGAGTACAATAATCTTATTCAAGAATTGTTCTTGCGCCAAAAAAGTAAGTATGGAGAAATTCGCCTGCGAATGGTTTTGACTATTTCCCCCAAATACGAGATACATTAAATTCATACAATAAACATAAGGCAATTTTGTTTGAAACTCCCTTAATTGATCGTGTATTTAACTTGATTGCTTTCCAATAAAAAAGAATTGTATAAAACTTAAAACAATGGGCAAACCAGTAAGAGCAACAACGGTGATTCCTAAATCACGTTGCATTTCAAAAAAAGAAAGAAATGGAATGTCTGCTAGGAAAGGGAAACCAAAAAATAAAATCAAAGCCAGATTTAAATTGATCAAAAGGCTTTTGGTCGCCGCTGCTTTTGTTGGTTTTGTTTTATTGGTGAATAGTTTGATTAATTTCCATAGAAAATTTAGAAAGGCAAAAAGCAATAAAAATCCTGCGCCCCAACGAATGTAATTTTCTGTATTGGAGGCTGCTTCGGGCTCCATATTGCAAAGTGATTGTAAGACCCCTTTGGCAATGTCTTCAGTAAAAGACAAGGAATTGGAGTTGCTTAAAAGTACAAATCCCGTTTCACTTTCAGGCAAAATGAAAATTGCGGCATAGGAGGTTGCCGTTGAACCAAGATGCTGAAGGAAATTTACACCATTCATCGATCCTTTTTTCCAACCCATTGCATAGCCGTAGGATTCCTTATTCCAAGCGGTATGCATTTCTTGGTATAGGTTTGGGTGGAGCAGTGCTTTTAGTGAATCAGGCAAAAGGTTGGCGGAAATGTATTTACCTAAATCATTAGCAGAAGCGGTAATAAATCCTGCTGGTATCACAGTTGAATTAAAATCGGATTGCTCGCTTTCTTTTGGAATACTGTAATAATATTGATGTTGCGGTATGATGTTTTGCTTTTCTTTACCAGCAGACGCATTTTGCATTTTTAAAGGATCAAAAACTTCAGTCTGCAAAAATTGATCGAAAGACTTTCTGCTTATTTTTTCAATTATCAATCCTAAGATAGAATAATTTAAATTTGAATATTCATGTTGACTTCCTGGAGTGAATTGACTTTTGATTGAAAAAGTACTTTGCCCTAAATCAGCTAATGTTGGGAGGGTTTTGAATCCAGCTTTTTTAGAAATACCGCTGGTGTGATTGAGTAAATGACGAATGGTAATGTCCTTATTGTTGGTTTGGATTTGAGGCAGTATAGTATGGAACCTTTGGTCCAAATTTAACTTTCCTTGTTCTATCAATCTCATCGTAGCAAAAGCTGTTAGAGATTTACTAACGGACCCTATGTAGTAGGGTTTGTCTTGTCCTCCGTCTTTCCCAAATGAACGTTCATAAATAGGCTGCCCCTTTTTTATGATGCGGATTTCTAAATTGGGGATTTCGAATTTAGTGAGTTCCGTTTCAAGATATCGATCGAGTTTTTCATCGAGGCTTTGACTACTTAAATTGAGATTACAAATAAGGAATGATAAGCAGAGACAAAGGTAGTTTCGTTTCATGTTTTGAAGTGTCAGATTAAACTAAGAATTGTCAGCTGGAAGTTTCTATTAGTAAAACTAATTTATTAAGGCTTATTCTATAATTTTTTCGATCAATAGTTTTAGATCGTCGATGAATGGATTTTTGATTGGGTTCATCATGTTGTTTTTATCTCAAAAGGGTATAGGTTGCATTTTAGATTCCAGCACTGTATTTGATTAGAAGGCTAAAGTTGTTATCTTACTGGTCTGTTGAATTAATTTATTTTACCATTTTAAACAGACCAGTTATGTTGCCATTTAAAACAATGATTTCCATCAAAGAAAAAGAAGGGATGCCCATATATCTTCAGATCGCAAATGGAATAATTAACCAAGTACTGAATGGTAGGATTGCCCCAGGTTATAAAATGCCAGGCACTAGAGTATTCGCAGATTTAATGAAGGTGCACCGCAATACTATCATTGCAAGTTATGAAGAGTTGGAGGCGCAGGGTTGGTTGGAAATAGTACCGGCGAAGGGAAGTTTTATTACGGAGAAATTACCATTGATTAAAGCCAGGAAAATAGCGAGTTCAAAATCCATCCAAAGTGTTTTAAAAAAATCCTCTTTTAAGCTCAATGAACATGCAAAATCTGGATTAGATATTCATCGGACAGAAAATTCTGCTTTGCATTTTGACGATGGGAGCCCAGATGTGAGAATCGCGCCGATCAATTTATTGGCAAGACATTATAAAGGCCTTTTGAATAGCCCTTCGAAACATAAGTTTGATTATTCTTTTGAACTAAAAGGAAATACTCAGTTGAGAACTCAATTGAAAAAATATCTTTCAGAATCTCGAGGAATAAATGTTTCTATAAAAAATATCCTAATTACGAGAGGAAGTATAATGGGATTTTATTTGTTTTTCAAAAACTTGATCAAGTCTGGAGACCGGGTAATAGTAGGAGAGATGAGTTATCAGCCGGTCAATCAAATCATCAGGGACTTGGGTGGGATTATTGAAACAGTGGCCGTCGACAAAGAGGGATTGAATATGGAACAGGTTGAACGTCTATGTAAAAAGAAAAATATAAAAGCCTTGTATGTAATTCCTCATCACCACCATCCAACCACGGTTACTTTGAGCTGTGAAAGAAGAATGCGTTTGTTGATGTTAGCGGAAAAATATGGATTTGCAATAGTGGAAGATGATTATGATTTTGATTTTCATTATAAAAGTAGTCCAATACTTCCTTTGATGAGTTCGGATCAAAATGGACAGGTTGTTTATGCTGGATCGTTTAGTAAAAACTTAGCTCCAGCTTTTAGACTCGGCTATGTTGTCGCTCCAGAGAATGTAATCGACGCAATGACCTATACCCGCAGGTATGTGGACCGTCAGGGAGATGTATTGATGGAAAGAGCATTGGCAATGATGATAGAGGAAGGAGAGCTGAAGCGGCATATTCGAAAAGCTTTAATTATTTATAAAAAGCGGCGCGATCATTTGTGCGATTTGATGAAAACGGAGTTAAATGGAAAAGTGAATTTTGATATTCCAGAAGGAGGATTGACTGTATGGACCCAATTTGATGAAAGAATTGACTTGCCTAGAATGGTAGAAAAAGCAAGGAAAAAAGGACTTTTTATGGTGGATCCAAAAGTTTACAATCCTAAGGGAAGAAATGTGCATTCATCTAGGCTTGGATTTGCTTCTATGAATGTAGATGAACTTTCCCAAAGCGTAGCTATCTTGAAAAAGGCGATTGGATAGTTTGGCGGATCGTTTTAATCAATATCCAAACCCATTAATACCAAATCAACAAATTCGCCATCCAAAAAAGATCCTCGGCTGCTAAGGCCTTCTTGCTTAAATCCCATTTTTTTGTACAAATGAATTGCTCCATGGTTATTAGAATTAACGGCCAAGTTGAGTTTGCGAACAATAGAGTTTTCAGTAGCCCAAGATATCATTTGTTGCATAAGATGTTGGCCAATGCCTTTGTTCCAATTGGCTTTTGAAATGGTAATGCTAATCTCACCAATGTGCTGAATGCGTTTTTTAGCAGCTGCGCTTACGAAGAGTAAGCCAACAATCTTCTGATTGATCTTCGCTAGCAAATAGATTTGGTTTTTAGAAGCTTTTGTCTCGGAAAGAAGCTTTTGTTCTTGTTCAATTGTCATAGTAAATTCCTGGCTTTCGAAAGTCAAAAATTGAGATTCGGCTGCTGCGGATTTTACAAGAGCAATCAATTCTTTAGCGTCTTCTGGTTCTGCTTCAACGATAGTAAGCTTTTCCCCTGTTTTTAATTGGTATTCATGCATTTAAGAAAGAATTTAAAAAAGAATCCATCTTCTATTCCTCTCTACAAAGTTAATCCTCGAAAAGTTTTTTATACCCTGAGTTTTCTTCATCTTTTTCATTTACTTCTTTCCAGCCAAGATCAGGATTATGTTCGTCCCCGTCCTGATAACCTATTAAAGTGGATTCATATTCGATGTAAATATCACCTTCCTTTTCTTTCAATTCGCCTTCTCCTGTCATGCTGAATTCACCTACATCTGGTAAGTTTAAAAAAGTATAAACATAGTCTTGAAGCAAATATTCCATTTCATCGCTACTTAATTGAATTCCTTCTTTACCAAGATTGGTGTCAACCATTGCTTCGTCGCCTCCACAGTTCCAAGCAAAGGTGATTCGTTTTCCTGATTTCAAAAAACTTAACAATTCTATTTTTAATTTTTTAAGTTTTCGTTTTAACATAAGTTCAGAAATAGAAGTACAAGCCGAAAAACTACTTAATGTAATTCCACCTCCAATGACCACACCAATATTTCCCATAAATAAGAGGAATTTTCTTCGTTTCATAATCATTTATATTTTCTAAATATTCTCATTTATGAAAGAACATTTTTATTAAAAAAACTAATAATCAAGTTGCTTTAATCCAATTATACCACTGAGGATTTCAGCTTTCGAAATTTAATGAAAAGATAATCCCCATCTTGATTCTCGTAGGACTTAATAATTGAATCAATTTCTTTGCTGATGATATCTTGTTTCAATTGTTTCAATCCTTTTTCTACTTCTTTTTGATTGGCTAAATCTGAAAAAGAAGAAATCCCATGTCGAACAGATTTATCTAAATAGGCCGATGGATTGTGTTTGCCATTGTATAAGAATAAATCTTGGAGGTCTTCCCGGATATTATATTTTTCAGTTTCAAAATTGGTAAATCCAGCTTTTTGTATTGCTGAAGCTACCTCCTCAAAAGAAGGCATTTGTCTGATCGAATCAGTTAACATTTTTGGAAAATAATGATTGAGCCAATACCCTTTCATTTGTTGAGGGGTAGCGGTGAATAGGAGCATACTACCGTCCTGTTTCAAAACTCTAAAAAGTTCCTGAAAGCCTTTATCCAAATTTGTCCAATGATGAATGGTAAGACTTGCCATGATCCCATCTACAAAATCATTCGGAAGATTGGTCATTTCTGCACTTCCCAAACGCCAATCTATTGCAGGAGATTTTAGCTTTGCTTTGGCCAACATTTTTTCAGAAGGATCAATGCCAATGAAGGAATAACCTTTAGCTGAAACCGCTGAAGTATAATTGCCGGTTCCACAGCCAATGTCTAGATACAAACCATCTTTATTTGGTTTGAGGAGATTCACAATTCGTTGGGTGAGATATGGATCAGCTTTACGGGTTTGGTTATAATCGGTCCCGATTCGATCGTATTTGATTGTCATAGCAGATAGTTTTAGTTAGCTTAATATACTTTCTAAAGTCTATCTTTTTTTTCTTAAAAAATAATGTATTCTTTCCTTTAACTTTTGAAATTAAACTTGTTTTATTAAACTTCGATTGATAGAACGCTATTTCTCAAGAACGTATTTTGAATAAATTCAAAATGATTTCACCCAAAACATATGATCAATTTATCTTTCTTATTGAAAATACTATTAAGCATTTTTCTCTTCGAACTTAGTTAATAAGTCATTGGTTTGTCCATACAGTTTCTTTTGAAAAAATCCTGTCCAACCTATCAGAAAGCCTGTAGTTCCCAAAGCTTGCTTTGACCAACGATACAAATCGAAAGAGTCAATATGCTCCACAATTTTTCCATCTTGTATTTTGAACGAAGCATCAATAATGTTGTGAACTTTGCGTCCTGTTTTACTGAACGTGTACCAAGCCTGCCATTGCGCTTTTCCACCATTTGCATTTTCTTCGATATCAGAAAATGTCATCTTGAAGGTTTCTTGAGTTTGGGAGCTACACAGCATTCGCCACATGTTTCTGACTTTTTCACCTTTTAAAGGACCAAAAGCAGGGTCTTTAAACTGAACATTATCATGGTAACATTCTGCCATGCCTTCGGCATCTAGATTTTGAAAAGCAGTATAGAATTTTTCAATTACGTTTTGCATAGTCTGTTTTATTTTTCACAAGATAGGGAAAAATAATAATTGCACGAACAAACTTGATGAAGGGGAAATTAATCTTCAGCATCCGGTTTTTGGTATCTAACCAAATCAATTCCTATCCCATTTGGATCAACGATTGAGAAATGTCTATCTCCCCAGTCTTCATCTCGAATTGGGACGGCGATGGGAATGTTTTTAGATTTTATGCTTTCATAAAGACCATCGACATCGTCCATTTCTATTGTTAGAAACATGCCTTTCCCTGCATAAGGTTCGTGGAAAATGGGCGCTTGGCTGGGATGATTGGATTGTAAAAAAGATATTTCATACTTTTTGTCAGGTGTATGCATCAGTAAGTAAAAGTCGTTTTCAAAACTGACTCCAAAGCCAAGTGCTTTTTGGTAAAAAGATTTTGATTCTTGTAATTTGTCGGTAACGATTCCTGCATTCAATTGCATAATTGTATTTTTTATTGTTAATGAATAAATTTCTTATTACAAAGATGCAGCAATTGGAAACTCGGTCCTTGTAAAAAACGGACATAGTTTAGTTGGAGATAGGAAAGGAAGGGGCGACCACGAATACAGAGATGAAAAAAGGATTGAGTGTGAAGAGGGTTGACCACGAATTGACGAATTATAAAACGAACGGATGTGAAGCGTTTCTAACGCAAATATGCTGAAGGGAAGGCGATTAGAAAATTAAGTTTCATTATTTAAAACCTCGCTCGGAGTCAAGCCATATAAATGTTTAAATTCTTTGATGAAATGGGATTGATCGTAATAACCCAAGTCGTAGTAAATTTTATTGTGCTTTAAACTTTGTGTAGAGGGTTTGCTTTTTAGGAGATTTTGGAAACGAACAACTTTAGCAAATGCTTTTGGGGAGTCGCCAATATGTGTTTGGAATAAACGTCTTAATTGTCTGGGACTGATCCCGGTATTCAAGTCGCTTTGGACATTGAGGTTTCCTTTTTTTTGCAAAATGATATTAATGGCTTCGAAGAGGCGATTATCGATTTTTAAACTGCTTGAACTTGTTTTTTGAAGAAAGAACAAATTCAATTTATCTTTTAAAGGTTCTATGAACTGATTTTCTATTGATTGATTTGAAAGTTGTTGTGCCAATTGAGGCAAGAGGTCTTCTAGCTGAGTAAATTGATTGGTTAATTCTGCAGCGTTGATTTTGAATAAAATAGGGAAGGAGGTTGGCAAAAAACGAATGCCAAAATATTCAAACGTTTCGGTCAAACTAAATTCGGAATGTATGCTAGAAAAGCCCATGATAAAAGGCGTTTCTGGATTGCTTTTTTCCCAAAAGATATCAATACATCCATCCGCTACAACCCGATGTGTGAAATCTTCTTGTAATGGTTTCAATGTTTTTAAATTCCAATAACAAGCGATTAAATGGGACAGCTGTGGATGAGGTGGATGTTCAATGTATTCAACTTGATCGAAAGTAGCATTCAGTTGAGGTTGAATTGGAGTGAAAAATTGTTTTATGTTTTCAAGTTGTTTCATGAATATTGAAATCCTATTGCTTTACTATTTCTTAGTTTTAATGATCTTGGTTCGAATCAGATCTACGAGGTTTTTTCTTTTTTAAAACTGCATGGTAATATTTTACCTTTTCCTCCTTGTTCATTCTGGAATAAATTTGAATGATTTCTTCCAATTCAATTATAGTCAATTTATCAAAACCCTCCAATAATTCTGACAATCTTTTATTGTCCTGTTTTTGTTGGCGGACTTCCTTTCTACATGGAATGCAATGTTTGGGTTTGGATTGTACCCAAAATTTTAACTCCTCATACCAAAACCGTTTCTCAGATATGGAAAAGATATATTCTGCTTCGCATTTTTCACATTTTCGTTTTGAATCATAGTAAAAGAAGTAGGGTGGATGGTCTAAAAAAAGTTGAGCATAAGGATCTGCTGGCTCTGTCCATACTCGGTCGAGGCATTCGTCGCAAGCCCATCCATCATCTTCAATATTGTTAGAATGGAAATTGGAAATGATCGGAATGTATCCGTGTTCCTTTTTTGGATTCGAGAGTTTTTTCAACAATTTTGACATTGTGCGAACCTCTGTGTTATGTTTTGCTTTTTTGCAACAGGGGCATATCAGATAAGTTTTATCTTTTTTCATATTAAATGCTTAGACAATAAAAGTAAAAGAAATCCAAACAAAGAGCATCACTTTATTGAGGAAGAAAAGATAATAGGGCCAACGATTTGATTTACCAAAAAAGGGTAAAAACAAAGCTATACTTATCAAGAGAAAAACACCTGCAATTATAAGTAATACCCCGAACCCAGGATAGCTGCCAAATCTGACTATGGTAGAAGCAATCAAAATTTGCCAGACTATTTGAAAACAAAAAATTGCATTTCTTTCTTTAGCTGATTCATACCATTTTTGGTAAAAAACCAGAAAAATATTATTTAGAATAATGACCAGAATAAAAGTGTTTAGCAAAAGTTCTGCGCTTGCCCAACTATTAATCTTAAAAGCAAAACCTACAGTAAGACCAATCATCCCAAACATGTTAATAAAGGCATGAGCGATTCCTTGTCGACGACTCTTGAAGCGGTTGAATCTGAAGAATGGGACTAATATTTGAAATAGAACTATTGTGATGCCCAATAAGTTGTATAGGTCCTGAAGTGTATCTGTACCAAAATCAAATTTTTGATTAATGATATTGCCAACAACGAAAATTAGAGTCAAGTAGAATTCTAATTGAACAATCTTTATAAACTTTGGGGCATCTTCGGCTTCTTCAAAATCCAAAATATTTTTTAAACTCATGATGCACCTTTTTATTATCAACTATGTTTGCTGATCGGAAGTTCAAATTAATTTTTATTTTACAAAAATACCTATATTTAAACCATGACAAACGAAATTAAAACGGCATACAGTGTTAAAGCGTGGCGTCAATATGTTGGAGCAACCGCTTATCCTACTATTGCTTTGTTCGCAATAGCTTTAGCTGTTTTTGTTTTGAGCACTTATTTTACTTTACAAGGGAGCTTATCTTTTGTCTGGACAATTGTCTTGAATTCAATTGCGATTTACTTGCTTTTTACACCAGCGCATGAGGCAGTGCATGGCAATATAAAAGGTAAAAATAGGAAACTGACTTTTCTGGAGAATACGATTGGTTGGATATCCTCTTTGAGTTTCACAGCTCCACTTCCTGTCTTTAACTACGTCCATTTAGAACATCATGATCACACCAATCATCCAGAAGATGATCCAGACTTTTGGGTAGCAGGACAAAATTTTTTCGTGGTTGTTTTAAAATGTTCCTCTATCATTTTTGCGTATCATTTTCATTATTGGAAAGGAACTAAAAAGCATTGGGAAAATGATAAGAGTGGATTTGTGATTAGTATTATTGTTTTCGCAATCGAATATTGCGGAGCTATTTATTGGGGGCTGACCATGGGTTGGGTATATCCTGTATTTATATGGATTTTACCGGCATGGATTGCGACTTCCTTTCTTGCTTATGTTTTTGATTATTTGCCGCATCATCCTCATGCAGTTCAGAAAAGATATCTAGATACTCGGATAATGTTATATCCGGGATTATCGACGATTTTATTGAGTCAAAATATGCATTTGATTCATCATCTTCATCCAAATATTCCATTCTATCACTATGGAAATACATTTGAAGCTATTCGTGAAAAACTAGAAGAGAAAGGTTCGAAAATAGAAGGTAAGGAATCCTAAACCAATTTTTTCAAGGCCAATAATGTTCCGAAATGCATGCCTTCATGTAGATTATTAAAAGCCACAGCATCAGAAATACTGGTTAAGGTTACACCAAAACTAGTCGGGTAATCTTTATAGCTTTGAAATTTTCCATTTCTAGAATCGGTGTCTAACTTGTCCACAAAAGACATTGCATAAGATTTGAATAAATCTACTTCTGCTTCATTAACCTTGAGTCCTGGCTTACTTCCTTTTCTATATCGATTGACCATCTCATCATCGATGTACATTTCTTCTCCTGCAAGTTTGTAACAAAGCAACTGCTGAGTGACGATTGCATGGCCAAAATTCCAAATCATATTGTTATTGAATCCTTGTGGAATCTTATTTAATTGATCAAGGGAGTAAGATTCAATTAAATTCAAATAGTTGGTTCTGGTCTGACGAAGGGTCTTTATTGCAAAGCTGAGTTCACTCATTTCTATAGGATATAGTTGAAAAAAAACGAAAATAGGTATAGGCTTATTGAAAAAGAAATAAAAGGGGGATTAGTTGTTAAACTGTCGGAAATGGAGAGTTTTAAAGGCGAAATATTGATTTTTATTGAATGTTTTACCCCTAAGAAACCAAACTAGGAATCAATCGAGAATTGAATCGATTTGATTATTCGTTTGAGCAATCATCTCTAAAGTTGGTTTGTCCATAGTATTTAGAAATTCCTGACTTACTATTTTAAATAATCTCAATCCTGATTCTACTCTTTTGGGAAGCTCCAAAGGAACTTCTCCAAAGACCTCCTTCATCAATTTTAAGGTTGTAGGGGCATTTTCATATAATGCAGTTATTTGTTGGTATTTCGTGTTATCGCCAATGATAAATATTCCCTTTTTCACTTGGATGATCTTAAAAAGGATATGGCTCAATCCAAAAAGGCTATTCAATTGTCTACCTATGTCCTCGGCCATTATTCCTTGAATACCTTTGTTTACTTCTTCTATTAATAAGGTCAGTTCTGAATTTGCATATTGATTAGCTTTTTCTTGAATGCTCTTGTCCCATTTAAATTCAATTGCTCTTGCTTTTAATTTTTCTAAATAATTTTTCGGATCCCAAATTGGAACAATGTTTTTTACCCCAAACAAAAATTCTGTCGCTAATTCTGGAAGAGTAAACCAATCTTCCACTTCATTTTTACCTACAAAGGAAATTACAATATACTTTGTTGCTATGATAAACACTTGTGTTTCTTGCTTTTCATTTTTGCAAAAGCATACAATGTCAATATCACTAAATTTGCCAGCTTCCTGTCTCGAATAGCTCCCCATCAATGAAATACCAAGGAGATTTGTTTTGTCAATTGATTCAATTTTATCAATTATTTCTGGAGAGAATAAACTCAAAATTTCATTCATTTTTACAAGATTTCTACCTCATTTCTACAGGCCATTTATCGCTAATTAGATTCAATAGAATTCCATGCTCTAAATAAGCTTTTAAGCCAGCCAAAACAATCGTAAAGCCTCCTGTAGAATCACGGACTGAACTCAAAATAGCATCAGCTGACCCTTGGAAATTGTAGTTTTTTATAGATACATAAGTATTGCTGTTTGCAATAGTTTGAAATGAAAATTCAACAGTTGACAATTGCGCCCCGTCTCCCCATTCAATAGTGATCTTTTCATTTACAATAAATTCTTGAACTTTGACTGGTGCCGATACATTGAACTCTTCCCATGTCCATTCGACTTGCTTGTCAACACCCAATGGACCTGAGCTTTTTGAAAACCAAAATTTAGTGGTTACTTCTGGATCAACAAAAGCATTAAAAACAGTCGCCACTGGTTTACGAATGAGCATAGCAGCTGATGCGAATTGATTGGTAGCATTTGACATAATTTTTTAAGTTTTTTTATAAAAGGAATCGTAGTAAAACCTTATTTTAAGCAAACCATTTTTCCTTCAAGGATTTATATTTTGAACGGCTTACTGGAAGTTGTTCTCCATCTTTCGTTACCAATGCATACTTACCTCCAGAGGCTGCCAATATTTCACTAACCTGATTCATATCAACAAGATAGGATTTGTGAATTCGTTCAAAAGATGCTGGTAGCAATTGTTCTAGCCTGTCCAATGATTTATTATGGATTTCTTTTTTCTGATTTTTTAAGAAAACTTCGGTATAAATTCTTGCCCCTTTTATAAAAACGATTTGATCTATATCAATTAAAATCTGTCTTCCTTTTTTTTGAATGGCCAAATACTTAAGTTGGTTTTTCGCTTCGCCTTGTTTAGTTTCTATTCTTTCCAAAGCCTGATGAAGTCGTGCTTCATTAAATGGTTTTGGGACAAAATCCAAAACCCCATATTCAAAAGCGGTAATCGCCTTGTCTTTATAAGCAGATATGATAATAGTGTGAAAGGGTAGGGCAACCATGTTTTCTAAAATGTCAAAACCATTTTCCCCATTTAGATTCAAATCAAGGAGCAATAAATCAATTTCATTTTTTGAAATAAAATCCAATCCATCGGAAAGCGAATCACAATGTTGCAAAGAATGAATGGCCTCCCCGAAAAACTGTTTGGTCATTCGGATACTTCTTCTGGCAATCATCAATTCGTCTTCAATAATCAGGATTTTCATAATGGTGGTTTCGAAATAGAAGCCTAGGTTTTCAAACTATTTATGTTTTTGATTGAAATAAAATCCAATTTAATCATCTTTTTTTAATTTTTTTTTCTTGACTTAAAGTTGTGAGATTCAATTGATTGAGAAAGGTGTTTATCTATTGACCTTGTTTTTTTGAAGAATAATTTATGGAATTTTTGAATTCCTGCGTCTTTGTTATAGAGGTATGTTCGATCGAATGCCTTCTTATATTGGTTTTTAAATACGATTCTTGGAAAATGATCTGAGAAGAAACAGGAGAGGTATATCCTGTTGAAAAATGCGCCGGGAAACCGGCGGCGGTGGCGGCTATGGGTGGGATCCCACCCAAGATGGGATTATATCTACTCCTGAATGAACTACCGAAAATTTTATAAATTTCACCGACTTTGCCTTTCATTTTATCAAGGATAACTGCTCGGAATTTACTTCGTTCATCTTCAAAGATGGGATTGTATTTAGTCCCAAATGAACAATGGTAAAACAGAAAATGCCTTGAAAGTAAATCCTTCGTTCACCCTTCTTAACAAAAAAGGCAGCGCAAATAATCTACTTAAAAAACCACAATCCTCGTCATCCATCCATCTTCCACTTCTCCCGATGTCAACTCCCAATTGTCACCATAACTTTCTGTAAGCCGTGCTTCAATATATTTGAATCCAGTACCTCCACTTTTTCGATTTTTCGATTTCCTGTTTTCAGCAATACACTTTAGTTCATAGATCTTTTGATTGACATTCGTTTCAAAATTTAAAACAAAAGAAATCTTTCTATCCGCATCGGGAATGCTATGCGTTATTCCATTTTCAATAATGGTATGGAAAATTGCAGGTGGAATTTCTTGCTGATAATCAATGTTATTCTCTTTCCAGTTGTATTGGATCTCCTTCCTATAACCCATTATTTCAAGATGTCTTTTGCACAAGTCAATTTCTTGTTGAATTGGAATTAATTTTTCATCAGCAATTTGATTTAAGATTTCAAATTCACCAGCTAATGACTCTATAAATTGTATACTTTGTTTTGGAGAAACTTCTACCCATTCCATAATAGAAGTCAAGGTATTCATTATGAAGTGGGGCTGGATATTTTTTTTAAGTAACTCGTTTTTCAATCGAACAGAAAGCAATAAAGAAGACTCGTAAGCAATCCGCTCTTCCTTCCTTTTTTGAGCCATCGAAAAAAGAATAGATACAATAAGAATGGTGAAACCCAGAAATAAATTGATGTCATAATTGTAGATCATATGGATGTCTCCCAGTGTCGAAAAAATATTGAGAAGAGCTATAAGGATCAGAGCTATCAATATCGCCAAGCTTCCTTTCCTTTTCAAATAAAGGGCAACCATAGAAATGAGCATAGAACTTACTAGCATCATACTACTGACTCTTTGTGCACTCCTGTCATTCAAAATATTGTCAAAGTAAATAACAGAAAATAGAAGGATGGAATAAAAGACGATAAAGTACCTTTTCTTAGGAATCTTAAAATGAATCGATAGAAATAAAGGGACTAGAAATGCGATTGATAAAGTCAATAATCCTATCAGAGCCAATCTGTACAAATGATAATGGTATTCATACGCGTAAAGAAATTTTACAAATTCCATTACAATCAATCCAAAGAAAATAAAGCAGATAAAACTGAAAAGAAGTTCTGAAATCTCTTTTCTATCATTGATGAATAAAAAGAGAAAATACAACGCCGCAATAAGATAAGCGCCGGCAAGAATGAACATCAATGCCGTCAATCTTAAATATTTTCGGGAATCGTTGAGGTATTCTTCCACCAAAAAGGTATTCCAGCTTCCTTTGAAATTGGTATTGTGAAAATTAGAAATCCGAAAAGCCAAAACGTGATTGCCTTCCTTGCTCAAACTGTCTGGCAACATAAAATTACTCATAAATAGACCGGGTACCTCTTCCTCTTTAGAATTACCTACTTTCCCATTTTTATAAATCAGAACACCGTCCCAATAGGCTTCGTAAGATCCTATAGAGATAATACTAAGTCCTTTGTTTTGAATAAGAGTACTCGTTGAGTCAAAGTTTATTTCAAAACGCACCCAAAATTTTCCAGTTAAAGCAGTTCTCGCATTTTGCAGCCAATCCTCATCGTTCCAATCCGGATTTGCCCATTCCAATTGGTCGCCCATTTTTAGGACTCTTTTATGAGGATGTAACTTTACTTCGTTCGCAAAAGAAGAAAATGAAGTTCCTATAAAAAGAAAGAAGAAAAATAGTCTTAAGATGGTTTTACAATACATGAAACGCTTTGATTATAATCCAAAGGTAAGGCATTATTTAATAAGAAAGATGCCGTTGGCAAAGTGGGAATGCAGTTGGGAAGCAAAAGCTTTTAACTATGATTAAGACGCCTTATTATTGCTTTATGAAAGAAAATATTTCAATTACAAAATATAAAGTTATGAAAACTATCAAAGCATTTTTAGTTTGCATTTTTACTTCAACATTATTCTTAAATGCACAAGATGTTGCTTCAGCAAAAGGAGCAATTCCTGTAGATCAAGCTGATGCATTATTAGAAGAATGCATCAATTTTAAAGAGCTTGTAGGAATGTCAGCAGGTATTCTCAAGGACAATGAAATCGTTTGGTCGAAAGGAGCTGGCTTTATTGACCTTGAAAATAAAGTGCCGGCAACGAATCAAATGGTTCACCGAACAGCTTCAATAAGCAAACCGATGACTGCTTTTGCGATCTTACAATTATTCGAACAAAAGAAATTAGACTTGGAGGATCCAATTCAAAAGTATTTACCAGATTTTCCGGTGAAAAAAGAAGGGACCATTAAGATCAAACATTTGATGAATCACTCTTCAGGGATCAAAGCTTATAAGACGGGATCAGAAGCTTATTCATTGGTGAATTATCCAACTCTGAGTTCAGCAATTGATGTTTTTAAAAATAGAAGTTTAAATCACAAACCAGGTACAGATTATAAATACACAACTTATGGTTATGTGGTCTTAGGAGCTATTATTGAAAAAGCTTCTGGAATGTCTTATCGCGATTATATGAAAAAGAATATTTGGGATGTAGCAGGGATGGACAATACTGATGTGGAGGTATTTGGAAAGAAATATCCGAATAAATCTAAGTTGTATGTGAAGAATGAAGAAGGCCAATTTGAATTGGATAAATTCACAGACTTAAGTATAAAGGTACCGGGAGGTGGAATACAATCCACGGTAGAAGATCTATTGAAATTTGGACAGGCAGTTTTGGAAAATAAATTCGTTTCTGCCAATACTTTGGAGATGATGGTTTCAGATACAGGTGTGAAAAAAAGGGGAAACCCTTATGGTCTAGGCTGGTACATTTACGGCAAAAAAGAAGATGAATC
>CALIAG010000049.1 GCA_938041325.1 uncultured Saprospiraceae bacterium
TAACAGGAGCTAGCTTTCTTCTACTAAACGGCTGCAATCTTTTCGTTTCCAAGGAAGAGACGCTTGATTCATCTTTAGATATTATTACCATCCAAAACCCTAGTATGAGCGAAGACATTTTTACTTACATCAAAAGGATAAAAGGGAAATTAGATTTTACGCTCTATAGACAAATCTTAGGCGCAGCAAATGAATTTAAAGAAGGAGACAAAACCTTAAACATCGCAGCGACTGATGAGGCGTCAAGAACCAATGCTCGGAAATTATTGGCCAATACCAAAATTGGTAGCCTAAATGAACATGTCGTATTTACCGATGAAATTCTTGATTTAATTCAAGAATCAACGCAGACAAATCCAGTTATAGAAAACTGGACCTTGCAAAAATTAAAAGACTTTACGCTTTTCCAAGAGGAAGAAAAGATCAAAGAGATTATGCCATCCCTTAGCAGTGATGTGATTGCATGTCTAGTAAAATTAATGAGCAATGAAGAGCTCATTCAAGTCAGTAAAAAAATATTTAATCCTTTGCCAAATAGCAAGATTGGAAGCAAAGGCTATATGGGCGCTCGGGTTCAACCCAATTCGCCAACAGATAACATAGAAGACATCGCTTGGCAGGTCTTTAATGCTTGGGCTTTTGCCGTTGGAGATGTGGTGCTAGGAACAAATCCGGTTTCTAGCGAACCAGAATCTGTTGCTGAAATTGAAAATGTGCTTTTGGACATTATTACCAGTTTTGATTTGGAAGAAGTGATCCCCAACTGTGTGCTTTCTCATATTGATATTCAGGCAGCAGTAGAAAAAGAAAATCCGGGAAGTACCGGAGTTTGGTTCCAGAGTATTGCAGGGACGGTAAATGCCAACAAAACTTTTGATCTCACCATAGAAAAGATGTTGCAATATGCTTCTGAACGAAACGGCCAATTTGGGTTTTATGCTGAAACGGGACAAGGAGCAGACTTGACAAATGGCCACGCGGAAGGATTTGATATGGTCATGCATGAATCCAGGAAATATGGATTCTTAAGAGTTTTAAAACAAAAGATAAATGCCCTCAAAGGCCAAGACAATTCCTGGGTACATGTCAATGATGTTGCGGGCTTTATTGGGCCTGAAGTATTTAGAACAAAAGAACAGCTTGTGCGGTGTTGTTTGGAAGATACGGTGATGGGCAAGCTGCACGGTTTAACAATTGGCCTAGACATCTGCTCGACCTTGCATATGGATGTCAACTTAGAAGATTTGGACTGGTGCATAGAAAAAGTGATGCCTGCGAACCCGGCCTATTTGATGGCTTTGCCCACCAAAAACGATCCCATGCTCAGTTACTTAACGACTGCCTTTAGCAACCATGTTAAGATTCGCGAGCAATTTGGTTATAAAGTCAATGATGCGATGTGGGATTTCTTTAAAAACTTAGAAGTCATTGACGAACAAGGAAAACCAACAGCTCATTTTGGCGATCCAATTTGGGTTTATTACAAATTCAGAAAAACTAAAAATGACAAGCGATCCAAGGAAGAAATTTATGCAGAAGGAAAGCAAGCTATTGCAAGAATAGAAAAACGTGGTGTTCTAATCGCTCAAGGATATGGAGAGAACTATTGGGATTTAGACCCAGATCTAAACAAACAAGTTCAACATTTATATGAAGATGCCAAAGTGAGTTTGTGGACAGAAATGGATCCAACATTTGTACAGCGCATCCCAGATTCTGTGGCAATAGCAACCCTATCTGAAAATAGAAAAGATTATGTATATCATCCGGAGTCCGGCGAAGCATTAAGTCCAAGTGCCTTAGAAGGAGTGAATGCGATCAAGAATAACTGGAATGGATCCTCTCCAGACATTCAGATTATTATTTCGGATGGATTAAATGCTAGAGCACTGATGGATGAAAAGCACCTATTTCCTTTTTTAGATGGACTAGAAAAAGGAATAAAAGGACAAGGCTATTCAATGAGTAATAAAAATATTGTGATAAAGAACGGAAGAGTACGAGCGGGCTATGCTTGTGGAGAATTACTGTTTGGTGAAAATTCAGCCTCTCCCAAAAGCCATGCTATTGTTCACATTATTGGCGAAAGACCTGGATCAGGGCATCATAACTTTTCGGCTTATCTATCTGTTGCAAAGTCCACAACTTGGAATTCAAAAGGAGCAGTAGATCATGATATATCTCGTGTCGTTTCTGGAATATCAGATACTGCATACACGACTCAAGAAGCTGTACTTAATACGATGAAAATATTAAATGAGCTATTTTCGAAATTGGGGTAAATAATTGTTTTTTTTGAATAGAAGAATCTATTAGGGCAGTAGTTTTTCCAAAAATCAAGAGTATCACAGATATAAACCGTTGGATAAAATGAAAGGGCTTTATTTGTATTGAACAACCCAATCTATTTACTAGATCAGAAAATAGAGAGCGCTAATTATCCTGCCCTTTAGGAAGGGTGAAAAAAAACTTCGTTCCCTTGTCCTTCTCCGATTCTACCCAAATCTTTCCTTTATGCATTTCGATTATTCTTTTGCAGGTAGCCAACCCAATCCCTGAGCCTTCATACTCTTGTTGACTATGTAACTTCTCAAAAGGAGCAAATATTCTTTCTTGTTGGTGTTTGTCTATTCCAATGCCATTATCTTCAATGGTCAATTCCCAATGGCTACCTTTCTTTTCACTTAGGATTTTTATCGTCAGCGGTTCGTCTTTCTTTTTAAATTTTATAGCGTTAGAAATGATGTTTTGAAACACCTGATCAATTTTGGTAGGTACCACATCCGCTTTAGGTAAGTCGGCACGTTCAATGGAAACCTGATTGGTATTGATTTGGTTTCTTAGACCACCGAGCACTTTATCAACTACATCATTGAGCTGCATTGTTTTCATGGCCACGTCCTTAGTTGCTGCTAATTTTGCATAAGCTAAAAGGTCCGTGACCAGAGTCAACATGTTTTTTGCTCCCTTTGTAATGAAGCCAAGAAACTCATCGCTTTCGTCATCCAGAACGCCTCTTTTCTCTAAGTTCATTTTTAGTAGAGTAGCAAAACTATTAACCGTCCGAATGGGTTGTTTCAAGTCATGAGAAGTAGTATGGGCATATTGTTCCAATTCTTTATTACTATCTTTTAATCTCTCTTGGGTAATTTTAAGTTCTTTATTCAGTTTTTCGTGTTCTATATTTTTTTGTTCCAATGCTTTTTGTTTGCCTTTTAATCTTTTTATTAATTTTTGATTTTGAAAATAAAAAACGAAGACCACTACAAATAATGCCATCGATCGACAAATATGAAACATCAAATAATAATCTGGTTGATAATCTAGGGTTTGGTTTTTAAAAAACTGAATCTGCTCTGAAGAATTAGTAAGCGAGAAGAGATATATCGACCAAATATTCACGATAACAAACCAGAATATAGCCGATCCAGCTTTTAACAGTATTAAAGCAGTGACTGGAAAAAGGCATAGAAAGAAGGTCTCAGTAGAATAAATCCCTCCGGTTTCCAAACTAATATTAGCATATTGATAGAAAAAAAAAGCTAAAATCAAATTGAGGCATATGAACAGGGATTGAGTCTTTCGAAAAAGGGCCAAAACAGCAATATATAAAACGATAGCTTGACCAAAAGGAAAATAAGCTGTCATTCCAGGTGTTAAGCTCAAGTAAGCCCAAATCAAACTTTGAAATAATATACAAGCCAATAGGATATAAACGAATATTTTGGACTTAGTGACTTCGTAGCTGTCAGTAGTTGAAATAGGAAAAAAATTTTCAAAAACCATTATATTGTATCTTTTAATAATCTATAATATCCAAAATCTATACCATTAGAATGATTCACCTTTGTAGGAATTCAGGTCTCTTTGTACAATGTGTGATATGCTGATAGTAGGAACGAAAGAGAGGATTAATTTTTCACTTTTCTATCCAAGTAAATTTAAAACTCAATTGCTGAACCTAAAGCGAAGATGTCGATTGGTAAAAACCTTAGTACAAGAGCCTGCCTCAATGCAGCCTGAACCAGAAGCTTCCCACCAAATAATATCATTTGCTCCATCTGCAGCACCAAGAATATCCAAACAACCGCTGCCATCAATATCTGCAGCTATCGCAGAAGAAGCTCCAGTAAATGTTGAACTAACGGTAATTTTCGTAAAGCTTTCGCTTCCATCATTTTCGTAATAAATTACCAGATTTTGATTGGAACCAGTAGCCAATATGTCCATATCTCCATCGCCATCAATATCAGCGGCATAGACAGAAGTTGGATTTATTAAATCAGTTTCTATAACATGTTCGGTGAAGCTTTCGCTTCCATTATTTTCCCACCAAACAATATCGTTTGTTCCGTATGAGGAACCTATGACATCAATATCACCATCCCCATCTACATCTTCTGCAAAAACATCATTTGCTGAACCAAAAGAACTTTCAATTACATGGAAAGTAAAATTTTCGCTGCCATCATTTTCCCACCAAGCTATATCATTTGCGGTATAAGCGGTCCCTAGAACATCCATGTCGCCATCTTGATCTACATCTTTAGCATAAATAGAGTTCGCTCCATTAAAGTTTCCTTTTATTGTATGCTCTGTAAAGCTTTCACTGCCGTCATTTTCCCACCAAGTAATATCATCTGCGGTTAATGCAGCACCGAGTACATCAATATCTCCATCTCCGTCCATATCTATTGCATAGACATCATCCGCTCCATTATAATTGCCTTTTATGGTATGCTCTGTAAAATTTTCACTGCCATCGTTTTCCCACCAAGCAATGTCATCGTCTGTGAAAGCAGCGCCAAGTACATCAATATCCCCATCACTGTCGATGTCTATGGCGTATACAGATCTTGCTTGATCAAAAGATGTACTTATTGCATGTTTGGTAAAACTTTGACTGCCATCATTCTCCCACCAAGAGATATCATCATCATCTTCAGCAGATCCAACTATATCCATATCTCCGTCGCCATCTACATCTATGGCATAGGCATCACTTGCTCCTGAATAGCTTCCCAGAATAGTATGTGGAGTAAACGTAGGTTGTGCGGATGCACTATTGAAGGCAAATAGTACTATTTGCCAGATTAAGAGAGGGATTAATCTTTTCATATGTTGAAAAGAACTATAACTGTGCCAAGGAGGCAATGAGAATGTTCTAATATTTAGATAAGAGAAGTTTTTAAAGTCTAAAGGTGTATTTATTGATGCTTAAACACATTTTTCACGATAATCAGGACAACATTCTTCAATCCTAAGTCTCAAATATTTCCTCGTTCGCTGCACTCTTGATTTAAGCGTCGATAGCGGAATATTCAATGCTTTTGCTACTTTGACTTGTGGCTGCTGAAGCAAATCAACTTGTTCAAAAGCTATTTTATTTTCCAATGAAGTCTCCTTCAAAAATCGTGTAATGCATTGGATAGGATCGCATTGAGACTCTTGCATTTCCGTTTCTTCAACAATGTTTGATACGGAAGTTTTGACTTGGAACGAACGGTCTATTTTTCTGGTGTATATCATCCCTAAGACTTCAAAAGCTTGGAAAAGATGCATGTAGGTGTAAAAAAAAATATTCAGAAAGGACTCACTTTGTTTTGATGAACGCTCAAGCTCATTCTAAAGACATTTCCAATTTATGACCTTTATCAGTCCTTTTGTTATCTAAAATAAATTAACTATTTTTAATACGATGACATTATTCACATTCCTCTTATACACAGGATTCGTAGCTTTCTACACTTCCTGGAAATTGCGCCAAGACAAACTGAATACCAAAGACGGATATTTCCTTGGAGGAAGATCATTGACTGGAATTGTCATTGCTGGCTCTCTCTTGCTGACCAATATTTCTACCGAGCATTTGGTCGGCATGAATGGTTCTGCTTACCGCAATGGCGCGATCATCATTGCTTGGGAAGTGACTTCTGC
>CALIAG010000050.1 GCA_938041325.1 uncultured Saprospiraceae bacterium
TCAATTGGCTCAGCAGGAAAAAGCTGTGGCTGGTGCGCGTCAGATGGGTGGAGGGTTTGGTGGTTGCGTCATTGTTTTATTGGAACAGAAGAATGCAACAACTGTTGCCAACGCCATTGCCGAATCTTATCAACAGAAAACAGGAATAGAACCTGAAGTTATTTTTGTGGCCATTGGGAATGGGGTTGAGGTCGTGTAATATGGTACTATTATTCTGGAAAAACATTTCCTTTCTTGATTAAAATTCCTTTCTTCAAATCATATTTTCTTTCCTTTATAAAAAGGAATCTATTATTCCAATCTTGTTATTTTTCATTCCATATTTATTTTTTTTGAAAAAAGATTAAAAAAAAGTAATCCAAATTTATGGAATTTCTCCAATTCGTGCGTCTATGTTAATGGAAGGTATAACGATCGTATGCTTTCTAACTATTTTTTTTACATACGATTCTTGGAAAATGATCTGAGAGGAAGCAGGATTGCTATATCCTGTTGAAAAAATGCATCGAGTGAGAACTTGGTGGCGGTGGAGGCAGAGGGTGGGCTTCCCAACCCAAGAGGGGATTACTGCTCTCCTCAAATCAACACTCAATTTATAGACCCCGATTATTATCTTCAACAGTATGAACCTCGAAGCAGATTCTTGATATAATCAGCTTGGCCGCTCTCTCCGTCAGAGCTTACACTCTGGGCCGATCACACTTCCTTCACCCTTACCAACAAAGAGAGCAGCTCTATCAAAAATTCAACCTCAACTAATTTAAAACAGATTTTACCTCACTCATCCTCATTCTATATAATCTAATAATTTACCCCACCACAGGCACATCCTCCTTAAACCCTTCTACACCATTCACCGTTGTATATTTAAAACTCAATTTTTTATCCGGATAAATTCTTTTAAAAGCAGATTGAACCATGATCGTTCCTTCATGGAATCCACAAAGTATGAGTTTCAATTTTCCAGGATAATTATTGATGTCTCCAATCGCATAAATGCCTGGGATATTGGTACTGTAATCCAGCGTATCAACATCAATTGCATTCTTAGTGATATTCAATCCCCAGTCCGCCATTGGCCCTAGTTTTGGGGACAAACCAAACAAAGGAATAAAGTGATCTGTAGACTTTCTAAATTCCCCTTCTGTTTTGTGTTTTAGCAAAACTTCATTCAATTTGCCATTCCCATTCAATCCAACAGCCTGCACATCTGTCAACAACTTAATGCGTCCCGACTTAGCCAAGTCGTGTACTTTTTCAACAGAATCCAATGCGCCTCGAAAGGACTGCCTACGGTGTACCAGTGTGACTTCACTTGCGACCTCCGTTAAAAAGATTGTCCAATCCAAAGCACTGTCTCCTCCTCCTGCTAAAACGACTCGCTTGTCTCGATAAAACTCTGGGTCTTTTATTATATACTCCACTCCCTTGTCCTCAAATCTTGCTAAATTTTCTATGGGTGGTTTCCGAGGTTCAAAGCAGCCAAGTCCTGCTGCAATCGTGATAACTGGAGCATTTATTTTTGTTCCTTTATTAGTGGTTAGAACAAAAGAGTCATCGGCTAATCTTTCTATTGATTCCGCTCGTTCTCCCAAGGTGAAACCTGGGTTGAAGGGTTCGATTTGTTTCATTAGGTTTTTGACCAAATCCCCTGCAAGAATATCTGGGAAACCAGGAATATCATAAATTGGTTTTTTGGGATAGATCTCTGTCAATTGACCTCCTGGCTGTGGAAGCGCATCGATTAGGTGGCAACGCAATTTAAGAAGCCCTGCTTCAAAAACGGTAAATAAGCCACAAGGTCCAGCGCCGATGATTAGAATATCTGTTTTTATCATTTTAATTATTTTTATCAGTTTGTAAATTTTGGGGTAAGTCTTATTTCTTTATTTTTCTTTCTTGGTAAAAAAGTTGGGATGCAAGCCACATTCCGTTTTTTGCTTTCCTTTCCAACGGCCATCCCGCCCCTCTCCTTTTGCTGTACAATGAGTACAACCAATCGAACCAAATCCTTGACTTTCCAATGGATGTCTCGGCAGTTCATGCAATCCCATGTGATATAAAAAATCTCCTTCCTCTATATCCACAATTGGATGAAATTTGATGATGTCTCCTTGTTGTTCAAAAACGCGAAGCCTTTTTCTGAATCCAGTTTGATAAGCCATTAGCCCTGAAATCCAAACTGAGTGCTTCGCAATAATGGGTTCTAGCGGAGCAATTTTATTAATGGTACAACACATCTTAGGATGATCTTCCCACCACTTTTCTTCCCGTGTCATTGCATTTTCCTTCTGACCCGGAACGACATCCAAAACCTCAAGATTGAATTGATCAGCGATTTGATTTCTATAATCAATCGTTTCTTGAAAATGGTAAGTTGTATTGATAAAATGTACTTTTTGAGAAGCCTTGATTTGACTGATCAAATGCAAGAGAAAAACGGACTTCGTGCCGAAAGAAGAAGTATACAATATCTCTTTCTCTGAGAAGTAATCGTACAATTTTGAAATCCTTTCCTTAAATGGCAAGGGAGTAAAAATTGCATTTAGTTCTTCAACATTTAGTTTTTTTGTAGCTGAAATACTTTTATTCATTGTACTTTTTAATTGGGATTTTAAATCCTTTTATTTATTTACTTTAAAACCTTTGTTCTCATTTAATTTTTCCATTGCTACCAAGACTGCTAAATCAGGATGCAAATTAACAACCTCCCCTATGACAATTATGCCAGGAGTGCCGATCTCTTCTTTTCTAGCAATTTCTGTAATATTCGAAACGTTGCCTAAAACATATTTTTCGTTTTCTCTTGAGCCATTCTGAATCACCATCACTGGAGTTTTTGCTTTTCCTTTTGATTTAAAAACCTCCATTATCTCTTGCATTTTCCTTATGCCCATCAAAACGACAACTGTTGCACTTGATTGAGCCGCTATTGAAATATCTTTAGAGAGTTTGCCACTTTTTGTAGTTCCAGTTAACACCCAAAAACTTTCATTCAAGCCACGTCGGGTAAGTGGTACGTTCTGCAAGGCCGGAACAGCAATGCTGCTAGAAATTCCTGGAATAACAACGACTTCTATATCGAATGAATTTATGAACTGCAATTCCTCATGCCCCCGCCCAAACACAAATGGATCACCTCCTTTCAGTCGAACCACATGACCATGCGAAAATGCATATTGAACCAATTTTAAATTGATTTCTTCTTGAGAAAATCGGTGTTTATTGGCGCGTTTTCCAACATAAATTTTAACAGCACGATCTGGCGCTTCATTCAGCAATTCTGGGTTTGCTAATGCGTCATAGAGTATAACATCAGCGGACTGAATCGCTTTTAAACCTTTCACCGTTATCAAATCAATATCTCCGGGTCCCGCACCTACAAGTGAAACTTTTGCTTGAATATTATTTTCCATTTTGATTTGTTTAAAATTGTTCGCTTTCTAAAAAATTGCCTACGCTGTATAATATGATTTGATCACTTCTTTGTCGTTCCCTCCTAGTTGCTTTTCTCTTTCTGTAATAACATGTTTGAAAAAAGTAGTCGCTTGATTAAAATAGGAGTTTGCAAAATCTTTACTCGCTTCTTTTTTATTCAATTGCAAAACGACTTCAGCGAACGTAGTTTCAAAACCAAACAATCCCGTTTCTACGTAATGCTTTTCAAAGTCAGAAATTATTCCTTTGTGGGTATTGCATTTTACATCATTGCTCAGCAATAGGGCTTTGGCAGCAACAATGAAAGAGGAATAACTGTGGTAAATACTATCAGACCAATCCTCCTTTTCAAATGCTTCTTTTGCCAAGCTGAGTTTCTCTTCTCCATCTTTTATGATCGTTCCTACTACATCAAAAATTACTCCTGCACATTCTCCAACTCCTATGGCTTGAATGTAATTGCTATCCTGTCCCCAATCAAAAAAATCTTCCGCCGCGAGCGTTTCAATATCTGCCAATGGTTTGAGGATATTGTAGAAATACTTTTTACCATTGCGTTGGAAATAGTCATTGAAATATTCTCCTTCTTCTGCATTATTTTCATAATCATCTAAAAGAATTCTAACTGAATCTGGAATCCTTTTAGTTGGAAGCTTAATCACTTTTTCAGCGATAAATCCTTGTCCATCATCAGCGACTCCTCCTCCCAAAACAATTTGCATTGCTGGTATGACCAAAGCCTTTTTCTTAATCGAACTTCCGTGGAATCCAATTTGTGCAGCCATATGTTGCCCACAAGCATTCATACATCCACTCATTTTAATTTTGATATCCGAACTTCCGATTAGGTGCGCATATTCCTCCGCGATTACTTCTTCTATTTTGGTTGCTAGACCAGTGGAATTGGTAACGGCGAGATTACAGGTGTCTGTGCCTGGACAAGCGGTAATATCTGCAATCGTGTCAAAGCCAGGCTTTGCATAACCCAAAGCAGACAATTCATTGAACAAATGTGGCAACGCAGATCGGCTAATGTATCTAAGAGAAATCCCTTGATTAACCGTTAGGCGCAAATCATCGGCGGCATACTTTTTAATGATTGCTGCTAGTTTCTTTGCTTGGTCAGCATGAATGTCTCCAAGTGGAATTCTGATTTGTGCAGAGAAAAAATTCTTTTGTTTTTGTTCAAAAACGTTGGTCATCAACCAAGCTTCATATTTAGATTGATCTGCAACATCAATTATTGGCCATTCGGATTGAGCAGGCAATTGAGATTCAATGGTGGTTCGATCTATTTTTACTTCTTTATTTTTTATGGCCAATCTTTCCTGCTCCACTAAAGCCATCCATTCTTCCAGACCTAATTTTTTAATCAAATATTTCATTCTGGCTTTGAACCGTTTTTCTCGTTCTCCATGACGATCGAAAACACGAATAGCAGCTTCCATGAATGGTATAATTTGATCTTCGTGAATAAACTCAAATGCGGTTTGTGCAATAATGGATTGCGCTCCAAGTCCTCCTCCTACGACCAATTTAAAGCCTCTAATTTCATTACCGTTTTCATTTTTTATCCTTGGTATAAATCCAAAATCGTGGAAGTAGGTATATGCTGAATCTCTATCGCTAGAAGAAAAGGCAGGTTTGATTTTCCGGCCCATTTCTTGGCAAATAGGGTTTCTTAAAAAATACTCATATACCGCTTGCACATAAGGGGAAACATCAAACAATTCGTCAGGATCAACACCAGCAATTGCAGAGGCAGTGAGGTTACGAACGGTGTTGCCACATGCTTCACGTGCGGTTACGCCTACAGCCGATAGCTCTGTCCATATCGCTGGAGAATCATCCAATTTCACATAGTGCATTTGGATATTTTGACGAGTGGTTAAATGCAAATTACCATTGGTATATTTCTCTGATACTTCTGCTAAACGAATCAATTGTTGAGTAGTCAATTTGCCAAAAGGAATCTTGGTTCGGAACATATGAACGCCCGTCTGTCTTTGTCCGTACACTCCTCTCGTCAATCGATAAAGTTTAAACCGTTCTTCATCAATTTTTCCAGTTTTAAATTTTTCAATTCTATTTTGCAATTCGATGATGTCTTTGGCAACAAGATCGTTCATCGATTTTAAGTCAGAGAAATTTGTCATTAGATTTGATTTTCGATTGAATATTTGATTTTCGATTGAAGTTGTTCAAGAATGTTCACAGACAGCGAAGCTAAGTGCTTGATTTTGTGGGCGAAGTTTTTTTTATTTCCGTAGCCGTAGCTACATAAATAAAAAAAACTGAAGAACCACGAGATCAATGACTTAGATGCAGCTCTTGTGCTTCATTTTTAAACAACTTCGTTAATAAAAAAACCCTTTCAGAATATTTCCTGAAAGGGTTTGACTTTAATAAAAAGCATAAGTCATAAGCCATTACAGGAATTATAATTCATTGTACAACAACAGCAGCAACAAAACTGGTGCATTAATACTGGTATTGCAGGAGGAAAATATTTCATAAAAAGTAATAATTTACGTGTACAAAAAATGCCTTTCCATAGATTCTGGAAAGGCATTTTTTGAAATAATTTTAAACAGTATTATACCCGATCCAGATGCTTATTCAGCAGTGCGACAACAACAGCAAGACATCATATCGGAGCGGAAATTCTTCATGTTTCTAGAAGAGTTAAAATCTGTTTGTTTTCAAAATTAAATTTCGATTATAATACAAGTATATAACCTTATGAATTAAGAAGCAAATCCGGTTAAAAAAAACAAAAAAAATAAATTACAAACACGTTTAAAACACTCATAATCAGTAATTTACAAGAACAATTATTTTCTAAAAAAAACAAGCAAGAGGCTTCATTCAAATTGGTTTAAAATTCCTTTCAAAACTCCATTTTTAGAGTCAAAATTCTAAAAAATGAAATTAAAATTGGGATAAAGTTGTTATACCTTACTTTGATTCGGTTAATACAATTCTGGCTTATTTTAATTTGTATTAGCATTGTTATATTCTTACATAATTACCCAAAAACCTATGAACATAATTACATATTTCATTGCATTGTTGTCTCCTTTTACTTTTTGGCCCAATTATAGAAGTATCATCTACATTAATGAGAAACGATTGAAGTTTCACAGGAAAAGGAATGAACGCCATGTTTATTTTTCCACTTGCAAAACTTCAGAGAAAGCACAGGCAACACTCAATGATCCGATTTATACTTTTCTTTTCTTTGGTTTTAATTTTAGGGGCTTGTGATCAACACAATCATTTGTCCAATGCATTTGGCTATGATGAGGTCAAAAAAGGGATCACTGATCCTCTTGCTCTGCAAAAAGATTCTACCAACTTTTCAAACTTCCTTCAACACTTATCTCAAAACTCCTTCGCGAGTACGGAAAACGAATTAGATGGAATTAAAGAATACCTTCCTAATGTTCCGTTGGATGCAGATATGGAATTTTACGGATTCCAGATCAACAGTAATTTTAAGGATTTGTATTTTGTATTCTTCGAGTTTACTTTTGAAGAAACACCTACAAACGATTTATATCTAGCCTCTTTTAATAAGTATGGAAAAATTCTGGATTTTCTAAAATTCAACCTTCGTTCTTTTGACAGCAACTTCACTGTCAATATGATTGATGAAGAGATTTTAGAAATTGCTTATTATGGTTTCCATGAAGAAGAACTAAAAGAAGAAAGTATTAAATCCAAAGTTTCTGAAAATGTCTTGCGGATTTCGAATAAATCTTCCAAATCTAAAAAGAAGAAGAAAAAAAAGAAAAAAGCAAAAGTGCTTCAAGAGTTCAACCAGAATTATTTAAAGATATCTGAGAAAGGGATTTTTAATTTTCTTGATAAGTCGAAAAAAGTAAATATTGAACGCAATTATCCTTCTCTTTCCAACCAAGTCCTTTCTATGGATCAATTGGAAGATTTGTCAATTGAAGAATTGCAACTCATGAGAGGAGAGCTATATGCGGTACATGGATATATTTTTCCGGATGAGAAGTTTGCCCAATATTTTGATAAAGTGGATTGGTATTATCCAACCAACAAAAAAGTTGATACCTTATTCAATGATGTGGAAGAAATAAATCTCGATAAAATTTCTGCGTCAGAAAAAGCAAAAAAATTTTAAGCAGCTAAATCTCTTTTAGCAACTGCTAATTTCAATCGCTATCGCACTATTGCCTAATTGCTTCAACAGGATCCATCTTAGAAGCCATAAGCGCAGGTATCACTCCTGAAAGTGTTCCAACAATCACAGACAGTCCAACACCAAAGACCACATTTTCCATAGAAAGAAATATTTCGAATTCCGCAGCATTCGATAGTGCTAGCATACAGCCATACACCAGCACTAAGCCCAGGACTCCTCCTAGGATACAGAGTATTATTGATTCAATTAAGAACTCCAATAGGATAACATGCCTTTTCGCGCCCAATGCTTTTTTGATACCTATTATATTGGTTCGTTCTTTTACAGAAACGAACATAATATTTGCCACGCTAAAGATTCCAACCAATATGGCAAAACCTCCGATAATTAATCCAACAAAATTTAGGACGCCAAAAAATCCATCTAATATTTTTGAAAGAAAAGAAAGTTGATTCAAAGCAAAGTCATCGTCTTGAGCAGGCTTTAATTTTCTATGCCCACGCAACACGCCCGTTAGCTCATCTTTCATGTCTTCAATATCCAATCCTTCTTTTGCTTTTACGCTCAATGTTGAGCCTCCAAATTTTCTTGTATTCTTAAGGTTAGATGTTTTTGCAGCCAAGGCATATGGAATCATCATTGCTTGATCGAAATCCATGATATTGACTAAATCATTACCACTTTTTTTCAATACACCGATGACCTCCAAATTCCGACCAGCCATTTTAACTTGTTTCCCTAATGGTTCAACGCTACCAAAAAGTTCTTCTGCGACTTTAAATCCAAGAATACATTTGTCTCCTCCATAATGATTTTCTGTACTGGAAAAATACCGACCTTTTTCATAATCCAAATTGTACATTTCTCCATATTCAGGAGTTACGCCCACCACAAAAACAGGATCCACAGAACTGGATCTGTACTTCAAGGTTTTCATCCCTATAAAAATATGAAAGCTTACAAGCTGAGTCGTCCTTAGTTTTTCTTTTAAAACTTGGTAGTCTTCAAAGTCTGGATTTGGACGTTTCCGCCATTTCCAAAAATTTTGACCTGGATCTTCCATCCACGAAAACTGAGAAACATATATTACATCATCACCTAACTTTTCAAAACTCCCCCGCACATTACTTTCCAGTGAATCCACCGCAGATTTTACTGCCACGATACAGAATATACCAATGGTGATTCCAAGTAAGGACAAAAAGCTTCTCAACTTATTTCCCGTTAATTGAGAAATAGCTTGAAGAACGCTTTCAGAAAGAATTTTGAAAAATGTCATGCTTAGTTTCGTAGAATTTTAGCGATGAAGTTATATTAAGATAGAAAATTTATTTGTGAGTCATTGTTCTTGCTCCAAATCAGTAACACTAGTTGCAAACTTAAGTTTAATCAAGAAGTATTTGATGTTGCAAGCTATTTATATAATGATAATTTTTCGAATTCATTCGATCAGTTTTATCATTTTGACTACCAACATTAGAGAAAGCGGAAATTATTCCTGAATTATAGAACTATTTATGCGCTAAAAGCGTAATTAAGAAGTCTATATTTTATTACCTAACCCGCTGAATTCCAGTATAAAATACCTTCTTGAAGCAAATTTAAAGTTCCTTTTACCCGAAGGAGTCTCTTTTTGATTAAAAACGCTTGTGAAGCTATGGTGTATTTCTGGTCAAAATTGTTATTTTTGCGGGTCATTTTTAAATCTTAATACTTTTTATGAGAACTAAGCTTTCACAGTTCAAATTCGATTTACCAGAAAAACTAATTGCTCAATACCCAATGGAACAGAGGGACGAATCCAGATTGATGGTGGTCCACAAGGATTCTGGTAAAATTGAGCACAAGCAATTCAAAGATATTTTAGGGTATTTTGAAGAGGATGATTGTATGATCTTCAACAATACTAAAGTTTTTCCGGCCAGGCTATTTGGTCGAAAAGAAAAAACAGGAGCTAAGATCGAGGTCTTTCTCTTAAGAGAGCTAAACAATGAATCTAGGCTTTGGGATGTTTTGGTAGATCCGGCCAGAAAGATTCGTGTTGGGAATAAATTGTATTTCAGCGATGCAGAGGACAATGATATTTTGATTGCTGAAGTTGTAGATAATACAACTTCAAGAGGAAGAACGATTCGCTTTTTATATGATGGAACAGATGACGAGTTTCAAAAAGAATTGAATTACCTCGGAAATACGCCATTGCCTAAATACATCGATCGTCCAGCAGAAGCATTGGACAGAGAACGCTATCAAACGGTTTATGCAACGAACATTGGTGCTGTAGCAGCTCCAACTGCAGGTCTTCACTTTTCTAGAGAGTTGATGAAAAGGTTAGAGATCAAGGGAATTGATTTTGCAAATATCACCTTGCATGTAGGTTTGGGAACTTTTAGAAATATTGAAGTAGAAGATTTATCTAAGCATAAGATGGATGCAGAATATTTCAAAATCCCGCCATCAGCAGTAACTGCTGTTAATAAGGCAATGAAAAACAAGAAAAAAGTTTGTTCAGTAGGTACGACTTCTATGCGTTCTATAGAGTCTGGTGTTTCGGCATTAACGACTTTAAAAGCTGCGGAAGGTTGGACCAACAAGTTCATCTACCCGCCTTATGAATTTTCTATTGCCAATTCAATGATTACGAATTTCCATTTACCGAAATCAAGCTTGGTAATAATGGTTTGTGCGTTTGGAGGATATGACCTTATCATGGAAGCTTACCAAACAGCAATAAAAGAAAAATACCGTTTCTTCAGTTATGGCGATGCCATGATGATTATATAATTTAGTTTTAAAAAACGCCAGATTGATTTATCAAAAATTAATCTGGCATTTTTTTTTCATTTCCTTTCTCTTTCAACCTTTCTTTACTAATAGTATGAAATCGAGTAGAATTAGACTTTCTATTTTCATTCTAATATTTTCATTTGGTGTAAACACCTGTATTCATTCAGCTATTGTTGAGAGTCAGGTAGCGTTTTATACTGAATTACTTACGATACATTTTGATTCAGAAACACTTACTCCATCTATTGATTATTTGGGAGGTCAGAATATTAAAAATTTTCAAAATAGTCTCGAGCATACTGATGTACAACCTTTACTAGAGGATTTAAAAAAGTACAAGGACCGATTCAACCTGAACGACTGGCTCTATTATGATATGATGTTGAAAACCATCAACACCATTGCCAGCAAAAAGAGTTCCCTTGAAAGGCAGTTGATTTGCTGGCACTTACTTTCTAAAGCAGGTTACAACACCAGGTTAACTTTCAAAGCGAGTGAAGCATTTGTCTATGTTAGCACCATTGAATCTATTTTCGAAACGCCCATGATCATGGATGGAGAAACAAAGTTCATCAACCTCACGAGCGTTCATAGACCAATAGCAGACCCAACGATAGAGTTGGACCTTTACGGAGATCATTTGAACCCCAGCGGAAAAGCATTTTCTTTTGATATAAAGTCTTTGCCCATTTTGCGCTCTAAACCAAAATTGCGAAGGCTGATATTCCAAGCCAACAACAAGTCCTACGATATTGATATTCTTCTTGATGAGAATGCATTCGAAATCATGCAGCACTACCCTATTGTAGAAGAGATCAAATATGTAAAATTGCCGCTTTCTCAATCTTTACAAAGTTCATTGATTCCTCAAATCAAAGACTATATCAAAGAACTTCCAGAAAAAGAAGCGCTTCAGTTTATCGTTTCCTTCACACGAACAGCCTTTCAATACAAGGATGATTTAAACTACTTCGGAAAAAGTAAGCCTATGATTAGCGATGAGCTTTTTCATTATCCTTATTCTGATTGTGAAGACAGAAGTGCATTATTCTACAATCTCACAAAAGAATTATTGGGTTTACCAATGATAGTAATTGCCTATGATGACCATTTGACTATTGCCGTTGCCAGTACGGAGGTGTTGGGACCGAGCATAATATATGGAAACAAGAAGTACTATATATGTGATCCTACCGGACCGAATAATACAAATGAAATTGGGAATCCTCCAAAAGGCTACGAAAAAAGGTCCTTTTCCATCCTTGGAAAAGGATAAGTAAGAGGACAAATTAAAGATTGACCTTTTAAAGAATAATTTTGCCCTTTTAGTTAGAGAATTGCCCTAATTCCTTACATTTTGAAGGATTTCCCCCCTCCTAACCAAAATAGTTTAAAATACCTATTCCACAATTTTGTTTTTCCAAATACATATCATATATACCAAAACAACAGATTCGAAACGAGGCTTGAATGTCTGATTTCAATGGTTGAAAATGAGGATCCTACTAAAAAAAGGCATCATAAAAATCTACACATTACATAATCTACTGATTATCAAATAATTAGATTTAAGTGCAAAAATTAAATTACTTAGAAGGGGAGCTTGTTTTTAATAAAAATTTGAGGCACAAAAGCGTTTGTTTCTATAGAATTTGTTTTTTACATTTGTGCCATAAATTTGGACTGAAATTTTCTTTAAAATAAAGGAACTTTCTGTTTTAGATGACGTTGTTCAGATAAAATTAATAAACAAGATTTTATTTATGTATTGGACTTTAGAATTAGCTCACCACTTGGAGGATGCTCCTTGGCCAGCAACTCGAGATGAATTAATTGATTATGCCATTCGTTCGGGTGCTCCGCTTGAAGTAATTGAAAACCTTCAGGCAATGGAAGACGAAGGAGAAGTGTATGATAGTATGGAAGACATATGGCCGGATTATCCCAGAAAGGATGATTTCCTTTTCAATGAAGATGAGTATTGACGGAATTTCTGTATCAATAAACTGATATTGACCGTCTAGCGTCTTTAGCTTTAAATCAACAAATCTTAAGCCTTGTAACTGCGAGTTACAAGGCTATTTCTTTTCCTTCCTGTTAAAAAGGCTTTGATCAGTCACAAAAATCCTCTGAATTCCTTCAAAACTCATCATATATTGTTTAAATTATATGTCACATTTAATTGTGACTAATCCTCGCATTTTTTAATTTTTATACCTTATATTTGGTAGGTATTTAAGATAGAAAATATATTTTTTATACAATCCAAACTTTTCTACATTAAATGGCAATTCATCCCTTACCATAAACTGTTAGAAAGTAAACACTTATACTTAAACATTTTTGGTTATATAAACTTAAGGTTTTTTAACTCTTTTTAAAGAAACATCTGCGGACTAGTTGCGTTGAATTTAGTGCTCTCTTTTTGTGACACCAATCCAACCAATCCTCTATTTTTTTTTAAATGAGAAAATGAAATAATTCCAATTAATGAAGAATTTAATAGAAATATCAAAGATTGTAACGAAGAAGAAGGTTAGGAAAATAGAAATATTTGATGACCATTCTTTAAAGCATAAGAATAGTAAGTTTAATGAGTTCTACGAGGCACTCATGGTTGGCAAATTCAAAAACGATAGAGATGCAGCTTCTTTTCTTTATAGCTGTAGTCCTACAGACGATAAATACAGACAACTCAAATCCAGGTTTAGAAAACGTCTTTTAAACACCTTATTCTTTCTAGACGTTAATCTTCCATCTACTTCTAATTACGATCGCGCCTATTATTCTTGTAATAAGGACTGGACCTTGGTTAAGATTCTTCTTTCCAACAATGCTCCTCATACGGCAGCATCATTAGCAAAACAAATATTGACCACTGGTTTAAAATACAAGTTTGCAGATGTAATTGTGAATTGCTCAAGGATTCTTAGAAAATATGCTGCCGATATAGCAGATGAAAAAAACTATGAATCTTATGATCAATACTCCAAACAATTTCAGAATGTTTTGGATGCTGAAATTAGATCCGAGGAATTGTTTCAGCGAGTAATTATGAACTACTATAAACCGCCATCAAAAAATGCCAATCTTGCAGAAAGGATTGACACCTATTGTGATGCACTAGTAGGGCTTTCAGAAATTTATGATTCACCAATAGTCATTTACAATATGTATATGGTCTGGGCGTATCGATATGAAATGCTAAAGGATTTCAATGCGATGCTCGAAGTTTGTGAAAAAGCAGAAAATTACATCAAAGAAAAGCCTGCCTATTATCAGGCAGATAAATTGGCCACCTTCCAATTGAAGAAGATGTCCGCTTATCTTCATATAAGAGATTGGAAAAACGGAAAGATAAATGCAGAAAAATGTTTGCAATCATTCCCTGAAGGTTCCGATACTTGGTTTACTTTCATGGAGTACTATTTACTCCTTGCCATTCATACAGACAATTACATCAACGCTGTTGCCATTTTCAATAAAGCATTCAATCATTCTAAGTTTAAAAAACAAGCAATCAGCGAAAAAGAGAAATGGAAAGTTTATGACAACTACCTCAATTATATAATAGAAAGTCAAGGGGAGAAAAACCCGGTTTTATTATCACAAAGAAGAAAGTCATTCCGGATTTCACGGTTTTTGAACGATCCGATTCTATATCCGAAAGACCAAAGAATTTTCACTGTTCACATGGTCGTTGCGCAGATCCTTTTCTTGTTGGAGAAGAACTCTTACAATGCAATTACAGAAAGGATTGACAGATTGAAAAGTTATGCGAATAGACAACTCAAAAAAGAAGAATACTTTAGAGCCATTCAGTTTATAAGATTATTGCAGCAATTGAACAAAGCGGATTTTGATGTATCGCAATTAAGCAATACGGAGAAATACTACAATCGCTTGGTTGATGATGTACCCTTTTTCTACCGTGGTTTAATTTCAGAATTAGAAATCATTCCTTACGATAAATTGTGGAATCTTATTTTGAAGCGTTGCTAATTTAATCTACCTCATTCATTCCAGAATAATAGATTAGATACCAGTCTTTCTCGACTTTAGCGAACTTTCTTAGCATTGCATAACCCGAGATTTTGTGATAGATTACTTCTTGATACAAGTCTGGGGTAATTGCTTGTACTTCTATTTGGAATGCGGGATCATCTGTATCAAAAGGCTTGTGCATTTTCCATTCGCTCTGCTCCCAGTTGAAATTATCTTCAAGAACGGTCAATGAATCCGCATTTGCTGGCAGGCCTTTTAATGGGAATAAAACATGTTCCATTTGGAAAACGGAATCAGAATGAAATCGTTTGTAAAATGCGTCAAAATTATCTACGCCATAATCTGTGTTGCTTCCTGATGACGTCGCATCTTTCTTTTTAGTTTTTTGTAAAACCGTCATTACCAATAGTGTTGAAAAAACACCGACAACGAATCCTATTAAATACTTCACAACTATATTTTTTTTATAAAAAGTAACTGTTTAAACTAATCTCAAATCTCCAGTATCCTCCAAAGCACTGACCAAAATATAATCATTCATTTTTTGATAATGAATATTGAAAGAGCCTTCAAAGTCATCTTTAAAGACGTATCCTTTACAAACCCCTCCGAACTCTTCATAATAAAAAGGTTCTATAAGAATATGATCCTTGAAATCCAATTGTTTTCTCCCATATGCTTTGTACAAAGATTCCTTCGCTCCCCAATACACATGCAAATGATCCAGTCGAGAATGCGCTTGCAAACTTTCTAGCTCTTCTCTTCTCATAAACTTCTCCGCAATTCTTTCAATCTTCTCAACCACCTTTTGAATATCAACTCCTACTAATCTTGGAGCAGCAATCACTGCAGCAATTTCTCTTGAATGGCTGATAGAAATATCATACAAAGAGTTTTTCAAATAAGGCTTTCCAAACTCATCTTTTAGGCATAAGGCCCGCACATCCCTCCCGGATAAATAATGAACCAAATAACGCCCTGCCAACCATTCTAGTTTCCTATGTCCTTTGATGGTCGATAGAAACTCCAATTCTACATCAGACAAATCCAGTTTCTCCAGAAAATAACTTTCGTTTTCTTCAATTTTCCATAACCCCAACTCACCGTCCGGCAAAAACTCTTTTTGGAAAATAATTGGCATAAAGAAACAGATTTGCTTAGTTAAATGCCAGGTCTCCTGAATCCAATCATTAGGACCTAACACTTAGTATGAAGAAATAAAATGTCCTTTCTGTCTATCTATAAAGGACAATTCAATCTCAAAACTACGAAGTTAATTTTTTGTTGTCGTTTAATGAACTTATTTTTACGCCAATAATTCAGGCGATTCCTTTTCCAACATCATTATTTTCATTCCTTTAAAAATTACTCTTGAAAAAAACATCCCTTCAGGTCGAAAAAATCAATGAATTAATGGGACATAAAGCAGCTATCTATGCTATGGACCATGGAGAGCAGCCTCCTGAATTCTACTCTGTTGCAGGCGAAGGATGGTTGGTAAAATGGGATTTAAACAACAGTACCGACGGTGTTTTAGTCGCTCAAGCAAAATCCAACCTATTCTCCATTAAAAAACTCAAGTCTAATCGTGTTCTTTCTGGCAATATGAATGGCGGATTGCACTTGATTGATCTCGAGTCAAAGGATAACAACCGAGACATCGCCCACCATTCAAAAGGCATTTACGCGATTAAGGAGATTGCTGATTACTTCCTGACTGCCGGAGGAGATGGTTTGTTGACCAAATGGAATGCAAGCTCATTTCGGGCTATGGAAAGCCTCCAATTGTCTGAAGCTAGTTTGAGAAGTATCGCCATCCATCCGAGCAAAGCACTTGCCGCTATTGGAGCCAGCGATCAAAACATATACTTTATTGATTTAAAAAGTTTTGAATTACTCAATGTTATTGAAAAAGCGCATGACAATTCTGTATTTTCGCTTCACTTTAGCAGATTGGGCAATCAACTGATCAGTGGAGGAAGAGATGCGCACTTAAAGGTTTGGGAAATACCCGATAAAATAGAAAAGGAATGGAAACCAGAAGCAGTAAAAGATATAGCTGCGCACTTGTTCACCATAAATAAGATCACGTTCCATCCAACTCTAAACTTTTTTGCAACGTCCAGTCGGGACAAAAGCATTAAGATATGGAATGGACAAACATACGAACTGCTAAAAGTTATTGATTTTGAAAAATACAAAGGCCACGTCAATTCTGTCAACGATTTACTTTGGTCTACTTACAATAATTACCTAATCTCCTGTAGTGATGACAGACGAATTATCATATGGAAGATTGACTTCGAAGAAAAATAATTAAATGATACTATCAGATACTAAAATAAAAGAAGCTATTGAATCCGGTGATATTGTAATTCAACCGTTTCAAAAATCTGCTCTGGGTACCAATTCCTATGATGTTCATCTGGGAAAATTTCTAGCCGTTTATAAAAACAGGGATCTAGATGCCAAGAAACACAACGAAGTCAATCATCTTGAGATTCCGGAAGAAGGCTTTGTTATCCAACCGGGTACACTTTATCTTGGAGTAACAGAAGAATATACAGAAAGCCATAGCGCTGTGCCTTTCCTCGAAGGAAAATCAAGTGTAGGTAGACTCGGCATTGACATTCATGCTACAGCAGGTAAAGGAGACGTTGGTTTTTGCAACACCTGGACTTTGGAATTGTCTTGTGTCCAACCTGTGCGCATATATGCAGGCATGCCAATCGGGCAATTGATTTATTTTAGCGTGGATGGAGATATTGAAAATTACTACAATAAAAAGCCGAACGCAAAATACAATGACCGCACCATCAAACCTGTAGAGTCTATGATGTGGAAAAATAAATTTTAAGCCAAACAAATGAATCTCAAAATAATTTCTGCTGGAGCCGGAAGTGGCAAGACCTATCGTCTTACCCAAGAAATGGTTGCCTTACTCAAGTCTGGAGTACGCCCCAGTGGAATTATAGCCACTACTTTCACCAACAAAGCGGCCGCTGAACTTCAAGAACGAGTCCGGATCAAATTACTCGAAGAAGGACTTAGTCAACAAGCAAATGAACTGTCCAACGCTCTTATTGGAACAGTCCACAGCCTTGGTGTAAAACTTTTAAAACGCTTTGCTTTCGAAGCAGGTGTTTCACCTGAAGTTGATATCATCGCGGATGAAGATCAACAAATCCTTTTCAACAAATCATTGGCCACCGTTTTAACTGGTGAACGTATTCAAAAAATGGAGACTTTAAGTCTTCAATTGGGATTTTACAAATCAGATCGAATAGATTGGAGAAAGTCTGTTAAACAACTTTCCGACTTAGCCAGAGCAAATGATTTTAACCAAGAAGTAATTGAAGAAAGCAAAATAAATTCCTTCGAAACATTTTCTGCTTTCCTTGAAAAAAAAGATACCAAAACAAATTTTACAGAAGAGCTTAAAAGACATATTAAAGAAACTTCTGAAAGGCTTGATGCCAATGAAGACCAAACCAAAGTCACCGCAGGTGCCATTGCGGAACTCCGAAAAGTAAGCCAGCAATTAAAACTCAATGACAATCTCCCTTGGTTTTTGTGGGCAAAAGTCAGCAAATTAAAAGTTGGCGCAAAGAGCAAAGATGATGTGGAAGCACTGCAATTATTTGCAGCCAGCCATATTGCTCATCCCCAATTCCATGAAGACATCCAAGCGTATATTTACGGCATTTTTGATATCGCTTCTGCCGCATTAACGGAATACGAAGCATATAAAAAGCAGCGAGGTCTCATCGATTACATCGATATGGAAATTCAGGTTCGAATGTTGCTGCAAGATCCTCATGTCAGAGACATTTTGTCGAACGAGCTTGACCTGTTGATGGTGGATGAATTTCAGGATACGAATCCCATTCAACTTGATATCTTTTTGAAACTAAGTCATTTGGCCAAACATTCGGTTTGGGTAGGCGATCCCAAGCAATCCATTTATGGTTTTCGGGGAGCAGATCCAAAGTTGATGCTAGCGATCATGAAAGACAATGGTGGTGTAAAACCCGAAGACATTCAGGAGCACTCCTGGCGTTCTCGAGAAGATATTGTCAATCTGACCAATGCATTGTTTTGCAAAGCCTTCCCTGCTTTAAAGACGGAGCAAATCGCTCTAAAAGCCAAACGCAAAAAAATTGCATCAAAAGATTCCATCAACAAAACCAACGAACCCATTGAAGTGGGAGATGCCATCGTCCATTGGCATTTTGAATCGGAAGGAAAAAGATCGAGTCAGGATTGGTTCAACAATTGCATTGCAATCGGAATCAAAAAACTCCTTGCCCGAGAGACTTTGATTTTACCAAAAGACGAGACAGAATATAGAAAAGTTTTACCCGGAGATATCGCCATCCTTTGCAGAACAAATGCGAAGTGCTTGGCCCTTGCAGAATCATTGCACCGACAAGGACTCAAAGCTGCCGTTGCTCGCAATGGCTTGCTAGAAACAGCAGAAGCAAAACTAATCCTTGCTTGCTTAAAGTACATTCTTAACCAAACGGATAGCCTATCTGTTGCTGAAATATTATTATTGGCGACGCCAATACAAATTGAAGAAATCATTGACGATCGTTTACAGTTCCTTGATAAACACCCGGACGATTATCGGCATAAAAACTGGGCAGGTAAAGAAGCGATCATTGAACGGATCAATGGTTTTCGGGAAAAGGTTTTGGAGTTTTCATCTGCAGAATTGCTCAATTACATTTTAGAAGATTTGGACTTAAGACGAATCATTTCTAAGTGGGGAAATGTTTCTCAGCGCATGGCCAACATTGATGTACTGCGCAAATTTGCATTGCACTATGAAGAAGGCTGCAACAGGCTACATACCGCTGCATCTTTAGGTGGTTTTTTATTGTGGTTAAATGAAAAAGCAGGAAATACAGCCGACAACCAAGGCAGCGGTGAAAACGCGCAAGCTATTAATATTTTGACCTACCACAGAAGCAAAGGTTTAGAATGGCCGGTCTTAATTTGCCACAACTTAGAAAGCAAATTAAATGATAGCTTGTTTGGAGTCCAATTGATTGATAAAAACGAAGAACCAGATCTAGACGACCTACTGGGTAACCGTTGGATACGATACTGGATAAATCCTTACGCAGACCAAAACAGAGGCACGACCCTAATGGCAGCGATGGAAGAAAGTGAAGCACAAAAAGCGACAAAATCCAGGGCATTGCAAGAAGAAGCCAGATTGCTTTACGTCGGCATTACAAGAGCCAGAGATTATTTGATTTTTCCAACAAGATCTACAAAACCTGCATGGTTAAATCGTGTTTGGCACAATGGTGAAAATGAAGATCAGATATTGGATGCTTCCAATTCTGAAACACCATGGGAATGGGAAGGAAAAATAATAATGAAAGAAACGGAGGTCGAAATGGTCCCTTCACAAATTCCGCATAGTGAAGTAACGGAAGATTCTATCCTCTACATCTCTGAGCGAAAAGGTCAGCAAGAATTTGAGAATTTATTTATCGCTTATAAAAATGAATCCAGCATTGATAATGTGCAGATAAAATTAGTGAAGCAACATTCGTATGGCAGCGATCTTGCTTCAGAAGATCGGGAATTACAGCAACAGCTTTCACAAGCTTTTCAAAAATATTTTACTGGATTTTCTATTCAATTGAGCCAAGTCAAAAAAGCAGAAATGGCAGCGCTTCAATTAGAAAAAAATCTATTGAGCGATGAATTAGAAAGCGATCTATTGGCGCAACAAGCAGAAGGGTTTTATCAACTGATTCAAAAAGAACACGCACCAATTGCTATCAAGAAAAACTATCCTATACAAAGTGAATTCCAAAAAAGGTTTTTTCAGACAAAATTCGATTTGTTATTAGAAGCTGATAAAGAAGTCATTTTAATTCAAAACGCCAATACAGGAAGTTCTAAAAAGGAGATGGAATCTTATTGTAAAAAACAATTGGATTTCGTCTATTATGCTTCCGAGAGTTTGAAAGCAATTTATAAGAAGAAGATTAGAGCTTTCATCAATTTTCCAGTCAAAGGTTTAATGATCGAGTTGGTCATTCTTAAGTCCTCCCGAAAATAAAATAAGTTTTTGTGATTATTGTTTGAATATAGACGAGAAAACTACCATTGCGTAACTCCTTTGTTTTAGCTATTCACTTTTTAAAATCAAGCTAATTTCAGCTGACACTCTCTTCTTTCCGGCCTTTTCCCCTACTCAACTTGTTATATTTCAACCCATTCTGATTATATTTTAAGGTAAAAAAACAAGGCATCTAAGCTAAAATACTGATTGACAAGCATATAACTTTTGGGTATTTTTCGCTTCTAGGGTGAAAAAGTTATCCCAATAATACGTATGACTCCTTTTTTTTATATAATTTTGTTATAACAGACTTTAAGATAACCTTCGAATACACTCAATTTAGTTTGGAGTTATTTTAAGTTAAAAGTATTTATTTTTTTAAACACTATACCAAAACACTATGAGCTCTATACTAAAGTATGTCGCTATTCTATTGTTTGTAGCCCTCTTCGGCGCATGGTTCATGCAAGTTTTCAAATCTTGTAATACAAGCAAAGCTGCCACCACATTTACCGAATCTCTTGATGATGCAACAGATGCCGCCACAGATCTCGTTGACGGTGACTCAGATGTTGATCTTGACGAAACTGACCTCGAAGACCTTTACGATGAAGAAGAAGAAATGGATGAAATTCTAGCTGAAGCAGAAAAAGATGAAAGTCTTTTGGATGAGTCAGATGAAGAAGATTCAGACGCAGACGACGATGCTGATGGTGCAACTGACGACAATGATGAAGGAGAAGCGACTTTAGCCAGTTCCGATAATGACGAAAATACTAAATCAAGTACGAGTTCGTATAGCTCTAGAAGTGGAGATGCCAGTTCTAGATACCTTGTCGTTGCAGGAGCATTCATAAGCAAAAATGGTGCACAGCGAACTTTGAATCAATTAGACCGTCTTGGATACGATGATTCTGAAATCGTAAAATTTGATTTTTCAGAATACCATTCCGTATGTGTGGACAGGTTCAGAGATGAAGGTTCTGCTCGCAGATTGTCAAGAGAGTTAAAGGCAAAAGGAATAGAAGCGTATGTACATAAGAAGAGAAAAATGAAAAAGAAAAGCTAGGCTTTTCGGCAAAGATCTGATTGGAGATCTTTAATAATAAATGATAAAATAAAACCTCTAGGGACTGCTGTCGCTGGAGGTTTTTTTGTACTGGAATATTATAAACTACTTTTTGTTTTACCACACTCATTTTGATGTGTCAATTGTTTGTTATACGTAAAACTGATTCTACATCTATTTCTTTTTTTAAGGATAAGTCTTATCCAAATAATACTTCCAAATTAATACTATATTAGTGTAAACTGCGGTTAAAAATTTGAATCTGCTTTTAATAAGCGTAAGAATGGGTTTCAATGAAAAAAACATTTCCTTTAATTCTCTTTTTTTGCATTTTGGGTTCAGGACTTTCCTGTTTTGCCCAAAACAGTTTTGGAACTACTTCTTCCTCCAACTCAAAAATTAACCCGTCTTTTCCAGATTCACTTATTCAAAATTTAAATTCCGTAAACCAAAAGGAACGACTAAATATCTGGCAAACATTCATTGAAGATTTCAAAGCCAGTGAGGCATCTTTGTATGAACTTGCAGTCCTTACTGCCTGCGATGAAGCAAAAAGTATTCTGTCGGCTGATAGTGCTGCAATATGGTGCTTCGAACAAAAAATGAGTTTGAAACGGTCTTACAGATATTCAGGAGATGTTAAGAAAGCACTGGAAATTCTGGTAAGAGAGAAAGATTATGTTGATTCTTTAGCCGCGAGTAACAATGGTACACACATCTTACAAGCTCTTTGGCATTCCGCCGCCGCACATTACTACTATATGGATTCAGATACTGAGCTTACAATAAAGCATATGCTGAAATCCAAAGAGCTGTATCATAAAAATGGAGAATTTGGAAAAGACTTTCAGATTCATAGTCGTTTAGGAGCAACAAAAAGTTGGGCAGGCAGGTTAGAAGAAGCATTAGTCGATTATACCATTGCAGATTCAATTGGGCGTAATAATGCAAATATTGCACAAAGAAGTAAAATTTATCTAAAATATAAAATCGGTTTACTTCACTCACAGATGGACAACAGAGAGGCCGCAAACAATTATTACCAAGCCGCTCTTGCAAATTCAGAACTCCTTCCAAAAATTAATTTGATTCGAGTAAAGCTAGATTATTACAATAATTTATGCTGGATGGGAAAAAGTGTGCAAGCTCTGGAAGGTTTCAATAATTTGGAATCTCAAATTGATACCACCATAAACACTCATCTAGGTACTCTTTATAATAGCTATGCCAATTGTTTAGTAAGATCTGGTCAATTCGATAAAGCCATGATATATAATGACAAGTTCCTAAGTTATCGATCGGATGATTTTGAAAAAAGACAAGAAGAACAAATTGCAGAAATGCAAACCAAGTTTGAGGTAAGGGATAAAGAGGCGAAAATAAAAGAACTTGAATTAGAAACAGCAAATGCAAAAACAAAGTTTAGGCTACGTGTTTTGTTCATTACTTTAATTGCTGTAGGAACACTGCTATTCCTTTTATATAGAAATAGAGTTAATCAAAAACAGATTAAAGCAGAAAGAAACCGAGACCGACAGATCTCACAAAACAGAGATCGCCTTTTCTCGTCCATCACGCATGATATCCGCACCCCACTGGCTCTAATGATGGCTCCTTTGGAACGAATTGGTAATTTAACCGACGATAAAAACATCCAAGCGGATGTCAAGTTAGCAAGAAGAAATGGCAGCAGACTGATGGAACTGTTCAATCAAATATTGGATTGGAATAAAGCAGAAGCAAAGGCATTAATTTTGAACAATCAAGTTGGAAGAATGGATCTTTCCTTATCTACACTCTGCAATAGATTCTATCAACTTGCACTTGAAAACAATATTAACTTCAAACACTCTATTAATGTTCCAAATGGTCAATTCTCTTTGGACTATGATAAAATAGATAAAGTCCTTTCTAATCTAATTAGTAATTCTGTCAAATTCTGTGAAGCAGGTCAAACCATTCAACTTGATATTTTTTATAGAGAAAACAACAATGATTCTTTTTTAGAAATAAATTGCAAAGACAACGGCCCGGGTATATCACTTAAGGATCAAGAAAAACTTTTTGATAGATATTATCAGGGAGAACACGGAAAAATAAAAGGCGGTACAGGTATAGGAATGGCACTTGTTAAAGAATTGGTTGGTTTAATGAAAGGATCTATAACCTTAGACTCCTCACCAAATAAAGGAGTAAACTTCGCTCTCACAATTCCCGTCAAAGAAGTAACGGACATCATGGTTTCAAAACCATTGGATGAAAAATCTTTAATAGAAAATCAAAAAGATGAACAGATCCTTGTATTAGTAGTGGAAGACGAACCGGAGTTACTTGAATTTTTGAATTCCGTACTAACAGAAGATTACAAAGTTGTAAAAGCAGAATCTGCAAATGTTGGTTTAGCAATTGCATCAAGTCGTATTCCGGAGATCATAATTTCTGATTGGACATTACCCGATCAAACAGGAGGTTGGCTTTGTAAGGAATTGAGTAAAAATCCATTGACCAGTCATATTCCCGTAATAGTATTGACTGCACATAATATTGCTACCTACCGTGAATTAGCCTTTGATGCTGGTGCGGTGGCTTTCATGAACAAGCCTTTTAAAATTGACATTCTAAAAAAACAGATCAATACTATCTTGAATCAGCAAAAGCGAATGAGGTTAAAGTGGGGTGCAGTTGGAAGTGAAAAAGCATCTAAAGAAGATAAACCACCTCTGGACTCGTTTGTGCAATCCGTATTGGAGTGTATAGAAAACAATCTTTCTGATGAATATTTTGGCGTTGAAAAAATGGCTAACCTTCTGCACTTGAACCGAGTTCAGTTATTTAGAAAACTAAAAAATACTATTGGAAAAAGTCCGAGTCAACTCATCAAAGAACACCGATTGAATCGATCAAGAGAATTATTAAGAGACACGCAAAAGACTGTATCTGAAATAGCTTACGAAGTTGGGTTTTCCGACCCTAACTATTTTAGTACTGCTTACAAAAAACACTTCAATGCTTCTCCTTCTGACGACAGAAGCCTTAAGTCATAATCTGCTTAGGGTATCCCTGTAAAAAGATAAAAGGTTAACTATAAACTAGTTGGCCTTCTATTTTTAGGATTAAAATTCTCTGGAATTTTTAAACTTTCAAAAACTAAAACGGAAGGCAAAAAAATAAAAAGAACTAGAGCACTTCTAAATTTCTCACACAAAGGCCTGACTAAATGGGATGATTTAGTTTTTAAAAATGGAGTACTCCTATCCCAAAAAGATTATAACTATTTGGAAAACACTAGGATAGTTTAAATGACTTTTCGTTTGAAAAAAATATATTTCGTTGAGATAAATAAAGAAAACTCGTATTATAATTCTTGGAAACAAAACAGCTTCTCAACATTTAATTCCGAGAAGCTGTTTCAATTGATTTTTCAGGGACTCTCAATTTTACTTTCTTCTGAATTCATATTTCTTTTCCAAAACCTGATAAAGGCGTTCAGCCGTTGATCCTTTGCCATTAAAATTAGTGTTGTGTAGATCGTACCCATAATCTTTAGGAACAAGGACAAGGTATTGTTTATTTCGCTTTGGATCTACTTCATACAATTCAAGCATTAAATGGCTTCCCCAAGTTTCCAAAGAATATCTGTCAACTTCTGCCAATCCAGAAATTTTTTGATCTGAAAATATTTCCACCTCTGACTTGAGTGCAGTAAGCAAACTTATTACTTCGTATTTTCCTTCAAAGTAATAAAAATTATAGCTTTTGGATATTCCTGATTTAAAAGCTTTGTCTTGAAAAGGATTAAAAAGACAAGGAGTTGCTCGTGGTGATTTTGTCAATTTGTAAATAAACGGATCATTTATTCTGTACCGATATTCATACCTTAATGAGGTATCCTTATCGCTAACATCAAATTGAATTTTTATTGATTTAGAATCGGATTCCGTCCAAAGATAATGGTCCTCTTTCTTTTCAAGGAATCCGCCATTATCACTATTCAAATCTCTAAAATAAGGCTTCTCATCTCGAAGGCAAGTTATGATATCTACATGCGGCGCTTCCCAACTAAAAGGGTGTGGTTCCGATACCTTTTTTAGTTTTAAATTGTTGATGGATTTAAAATCCAGCCATTGTCCACTTATCAATTCATCTTTTGGAAAGTCTTCCTTTTGCGAATTAGTATTTGCATTTACATTCGGATTAGTGGCACAACTTTGTATCAATATTACAGAAATCAATAGTAAAAAGTACTTCATAATTCACAAAAAATTTTGTCATTGAAAAATACAAGCTACATAAGAAAGTGCAGAATATTTTGAAATAAATGACATGGCCTATTTTGTAAAACCACTTTTTCTGATGCCTACCTATCAATCTTACCCTTCATACTTTTACTTAGCCTAAGTGAATTTTGTAATTAAATTGTTATAAGCGTTTTCTCGTTTAATTTTCCTTTTTAAAGCATAAAAAAGTTAATACCTCTGCTTTTTAATAAAATAGGAAGATCCCTATTATTATTCTTTTCAGCCACTTAAACTTCTTCAATACTAAAATAATAAATTTCTTTTTGGCCCTTCGTTTGCAATATTCAAGATATTGCCTTTCCTCTAAAATTTAATACTCTCCATTAAACAGACAAAAGAAACATATTGTAAAATAATGTATGGAAGTCATTAAGAAGTCAGGACTTTTCTTAATCTCTTTGATCCTCACTGCACAGATTTCAGCACAAACGCTCGAAGGAGAATGTATCCGTGCAGGATTTGGTATTGATGCATATACTTATGCAAACGGTACAGCTTGGATCAATATAGGGACTCCAGTCAACAGAAATGATGCTGATGATTGGTTTTATGACCCCGCTATCTACGATGGGATAGGACGGGGTGTTATTGATGTTTCTAATGCTGCTTACTATCAAGCCCTACTTCAATCTGGTGCCAATATTCAATTTTACAAAAAAATGTCTGTCCCGCCTAATTCAATTATTAATGGCAGGAGGTGGCAGGATGCGACATATATACGAGATTTTTACGGCGGTATTGGGACGATAGATTCTACCTCTTTTTTCAACGCAAGTAAAAATGGAGAACCTCTTGAATCATGGTCAACAGGTCTACATAATGTAACCCCAAAAAATGATTTGATTGATTGCTTTGCTCACTTAAGAAGAGATGGCTCAACCTCTGAAAACCCTTTATGGTTATACCTTGGTTTTTCAAGAATTTCAAATTCGGGTGAAAGTTATTTTGATGCTGAGCTTTTTGCTAATGAAATTTTTTATGACCATAGTAATGGATTTCAACCAGTGGGCCCAGATGAAGGACACAATGCTTGGCAATTTGATGCAGCTGGAAATATCACTGACATCGGTGATATGATTGTATCTGTAGTTATGAATACAGACAATATTCCAGAGTTTGAAATAAGAGTTTGGGTGAGTAGAAATGATTTCGAAAATGTTGATCCGACGACATTTGACTTTGGCGTTGATATAGATGGTGCATCCGTAAACTCAACGTATGGATATGCTGATATTCTTCCTCCAATCGGAGTAGATTTCGGGTGTGGAGAAACCAATAAAAGACCTTGGCCCAGCACGCCTTGGGGAACACTAGATGATCACGGAGATTTTTCGACAGAATATGAACCCGGTCAATTTGTTGAAATTGGATTAAATTTATATGAATTTGGAATTGACCCCCAATTAATAACAGGCTTAGATGCGTGTGCAGTTCCTTTTAGCAACCTAATCTTTAAAGCCAGAGCTTCTGCTTCATTCACCGCACAGTTAAAAGATTTTAGTGGTCCATTTACCTTTGTTGCTTTAGACTTTTTAGAATCACATGCCATTGGTGATTCAATTACTTGTATAGACCCAATTATTAATCTTCAAGTTGAGAATCCATACCCTGACGCTTTCTATGAATGGTCAACAGAAGATGGCAATATTTTGACAAATTTAGGTTCAATAAATGATACTATAATATATGTAGATCAAGCAGGCACTTATATCTTGACATCAGCTTATATGAATGATTGTGAGTTGAGTTTTGATACTATAGTTGTAAACGACTATTCACATACGCCTCCTGTTACGATTTTATCTGACCCAATTACCGATTGTAGAAATTTAGTTGCTAACCTTAGTGTACTCGAAGACGGATATGTATACCGTTGGGCCGGTCCAAACGGATCCAGTTTCTTTGGTCAGAATATTACAGTCACCGAACCTGGAGCCTATTATTTACAAGTATTTAATCAATACGGCTGTATGAATCGAGACTCTATTTATGTGCTCGATTTTCCTTGTCAGGAAATAGACTCACCTATTCAAACCACTACTTACATTGATGATATTCCTCCTTTTTTCACTGCTCCACCAGACGTTTCTATAGAATGTTATGAAGATCCGCTTGATTTAGGAATTACAGGAGATGTAGTTAACGAAAGAGAAAACTGTGAGCCTCGCAATATTCAAGCTGTTTTTACAGATGACTTTACAAGTAGTGGTTTTTGTAATGGAACAGGATTAATTAACCGAACCTGGTCATTGACCGATCAATGTGGAAATAATCTTACACTTACTCAAGAAATTCATTTGGTTGATACAGAAGCTCCACTTTTCAATTCACCGGAAGATATTACCATCAATTGTGATGATGATTATAATGATTTAAATTTAACGGGTTTGACTCCAATACCTGTTGATTCTTGCGACAATCTAGATATTTCGATTCAATTTACAGATCAAATTACAGAAGATTTTGATTGTGAAGGTCAAACCTTAGTGAGCAGAATTTGGTCAGCAATGGACAATTGTGGAAACATTGCCTTAGATACTCAATTCATTTTAATGATTGATACTGTTGCACCACAATTGGTTGGTATTGAACTTACTCCCATTGTATCTTGTGATAGTGTACCTCCACCTCCTACAGTAACAGCATTGGACAATTGTGATTCCGATCCAGTGATTCAGTTTTATGAAAATCAAAGACCTGGTGATTGTCCGAATCTTTACATTATTACTAGAACTTGGAGAGCTGGAGATAATTGTGGGAACTTGACTATTTTCACCCAGGAAATTCATGTTGAAGACACCGAAGACCCAGTCATTTTATCATTCCCAGGAAATACAACGATTTCTTGTGACTCTGTTCCTCCACCAGGAAACCCACAAATTGAAGACAATTGTGATATACAAATAAATTTAACCTTTGACGAACAAGTAACTCAATCAAGCTGTGAAGGCAGCTATCAACTGGAGCGTACTTGGACCTGGTTAGATGATTGTAATAACGAAGCAAGCGCTACCCAAATAATTAGTGTAATTGACAATACCCCACCTACTTTTGATGGGCCAGAAGATGTAACTGTATCTTGTATTTTGGATATAGAAAATTTAATCAATACAGGAGATGCGACCAATGAGGATGACAATTGTACATCAACTGTCGAACAAGCAACTTTCGCAGATGACATTCAAATGCAATGTTCAGGAACAGGTGTCGTTTATAGAACCTGGAGTTTATTAGATAACTGTGATAATCTTACAGAATATATTCAAACCATTACAATAATAGATACCGTTCCTCCTATATTATCTGTGCCACAAGATATCGCGATCCAATGTGACCAAAATCCTAACGACTTAACTATTACAGGTCAAGCGTTAGCTCAATCAGATAATTGTGATCAAAACCTAGGAACAGTCACTCATCAGGATGTAATATCACAAAGTCCAGATTGCATTTCTGAACTGACTATAACTAGAACCTGGTCCCTATCTGATGATTGTGGTAATACTGCTGAACATGTTCAAATTATACAAATTATTGATACCGTTCCTCCTGTTTTTTCTGCTCCATCCGACATAACCATTGATTGCAATACCGATTATAATGATTTAACTCTTGTAGGTGAAGTACCTATTGCTGAGGACAACTGCGATCAAAACCTTGGGAATGTTGAATACAATGACTTACTCGTTTTGGATGGATATTGTGATGGTTCGGGAAGAGTAGAAAGAACTTGGACAATTACTGATGAATGCGGAAATACAAATAGTCAACTCCAAATCATAGCGTTTATTGACACCATTGCTCCGACCTTCATTCTTCCTGAAGATGTCACTTTAGATTGTACAATAGACCCGACCAATCTGAACTTTACTGGCGACGTTTCAGGAATTATTGACAACTGCGATATTGCCCTTGGAAATGTCCAATATGCAGATAGCATTATTCAAAATACCCCATGTGAAGGTTCCGCAATTATTTATAGAACTTGGAGTCTATCTGATGATTGTGGAAACAGCACAACAGGAATACAGGTATTGACCTTTGCTGATACTACGGCTCCTATTATTTTAGCCCCAGTAGATTTGACTATTGATTGTCACGCACTCCTATCAGAGCTTGATCAATCTGACGAAGTTACCCTTGTTATAGAAGACTGTTCTTCAAATTTAGGACAGGCAACTTTCATGGATCAAGTCCTAAGGCCAGATTCATGCGATTATTTAATTCAACGAATATGGAGCCTCGAAGATGCTTGTGGTAATATTGGTTTGGATACTCAATTGATTGCAATAAAAGATACAATCCCTCCTATCTTCGATAATTTCCCAACTACTGTAAATGAATCCTGCGATACAATTCCTCCAGCTCCACTGTTAACTGCTACAGATAATTGTGATGACGATGTTAGTGTCATTCTTGTTGAAAATATAATTCCTGGAAATTGTGATAACAATTATACGATTAATCGAATTTGGACGGCTACAGACAAATGTGGCAATAGCATCTCAATTTCTCAAAATGTTGAAGTCTTAGATTTTGCAGATCCAGTCATTTTAGAATTCCCGGCAGACATAACCGCAAGTTGTGAGTTAATTCCAGCTGTAGAGCCGATAGATGTAGAAGACAATTGCGATGCAAATATCACATTGATTTTTTCTGAAACAATTGTTCCAGGAAATTGCAATAACAATTATGAAATTATTAGAACATGGGAGTGGGTTGACAATTGCAACAATAATAGTTCTCATAGTCAAACCATTACTATAATTGATCAAACAGGTCCTGAGTTCAATGCACCTGAAGATGTGACGATTGATTGTACTACTGACATAAATGACCTTGTTTTCACTGGCGATGTAACTGGAGTCTCTGATAATTGCGACGAAGAAGTTACATCTATTTCTTATAGTGATTTTTCGACCACAACGGGTTTATGCGATGGCAATATGCTTATTCGAAGAACTTGGACATTAACTGATTCCTGTGGCAATTCATTATCAGACCTTCAAGTAATTACAGTTATTGATACATTGGTTCCTTTTTTCATGGTTCCAGACGATATAACTTTAAGCTGTGGGCAAAATCCTGATGACATCAATTTAACAGGAGATGCAACAGGAGAAACTGATTTATGTGCCTCTTCAATCGGAGATGCAATTTTTATAGACAGTATTGCTAACAACATCCCTTGTGAAGGAAGTCAAATCATTTATAGAACTTGGAGTCTTTCTGACGATTGTGGTAATGAATTCTCAGCGATTCAGACCATCACTATCCAAGACGACAAAGCTCCAGTTTTTATTAGCACGGCCAATGACACCATTGTAGAATGCGATGCAATTCCACCAGTTATTAACCCAACAGTTATAGATAGTTGTAACAGCACTTTCAATATTGATTTCTCCGAAAACATTATTCAAGGATCTTGTCCAAATGACTTTGTCTTGCAAAGAATATGGAGAGCGATAGATGACTGTGGTAATCAGGATTCTGTAGTGCAAACCATTACCGTTGTGGACAACACTGCTCCTTTCATAATTAGCTTTCCCAATGACACTACAGTCTTTTGCGATGCAGTCCCTGCAATTCCTGTATTAGAATTTGAAGATACTTGTAGCGATAGTGTGTATGTTGATTTTCAAGAGACAAATAGTCCAGGAGTTTGTATTAACATTCAACAAATAGAAAGGACATGGACCTTAACAGATAATTGTGGAAATCAATCTACTTATGCGCAGGTTATTACATTGCATGAGTGTGGACCAGATGTTTCATTAGATTTGCCTCCGTACATTCCGGTCTGTGAAAACGAACCTGTATTATTAGAGTCAAATCTTTCTGCAGGGTACCCTACCCCATTTTATCAATGGCAATTTACCCAAGATACACTTGCTACTTGGATAGATATTCCAGGTGCGACAGCAGCATCTTACAATATAGCTACATTGACGGAGAATGAAAGTGGTTATTATCAACTTATCGTCGCAGATCAATTATTAAATTTAGGAGATTCACTCTGTAGTATTTTATCTGACAAGGTATTTATAGCTATGCTTGAACATGCTCCTATCACATTATTATCTGAAGAAATTTGTGATGGAGATACATTAATGTTCCATAGTCAACCTTTATTTCAATCTGGAATATATCAAGACACTTTAACAGCATTCAATGGCTGCGATAGTGTTGTTCAAATGGATTTAGGGATACTTCCTATTTATACGAATAATGCATTAGATACGGTGTGTGCAGGAGAGTCAGTAATGTGGGGAGATTCGATCTTTAGTGTTACCGGAAGTTATAGCTTCCTTTTCCAAACCATTGATGGATGTGATAGTTTGGTTTTACTTGATTTGATTGTAAGGCAACCTGTTATAACAAATCTTTCAGATCAGATTTGTGATGGGGACTCGGTAATGTTTGCAAGTCAGGGATATGTCTACCAATCTGGTTCTTACTCGGATACTTTATCAGCAAGAAACGGTTGTGATAGTGTTGTCATTTTAGACTTAACAGTACATCCAAACTTTCAAAGTTTAGAAAATGCTATTATTTGTGCAGGTGATGAATATGTGATTGGTGATTCGATTTTTACGGAGACTGGATTTTATTCTTATACTTTCACTACCGTCAATGGTTGTGATAGTTTGTTTGAAATCAATTTAGTGGTTTTAGAAGAAAATAGGACGGATTTAGAATCACAAATTTGCGAAGGAGATAGCATACCTTTTGGGTCAGCAATTTTATTTTTAGCAGGCAATTATGCAGATACACTTACTGCTGCAAATGGCTGTGATAGTATAATACACTTAGCCCTCAACTTATTACCCGAGTATAATCATAGCTTTTCAGGAAGGATTTGCGAAGGAGAGGAATATAGTTTCGCTGATACTCTTTTAACTGAAGGCGGGGTTTACAATTTCGAATTAGAAACCATTGATGGGTGTGATAGTTTGGTGGAACTTACGTTATTAATAGACTTGCCTTTTGAACTAAATTTACAAGAAAGTATATGTGAAGGAGATAGTATTTCCTTTAACGGTCAAATCCTATTCAACCAAGGTATTTATATTGATTCTCTTCAATCTGCACAAGGTTGCGATAGCCTCATCATAATGAATTTAACCACTCTTCCTACTTATCGTTTCCAAAACACGGTAAGCATATGTGTTGGAAGTGAATATGTGATCGGGGATTCTACTTATACAGAACCTGGAGTTTATAACTATACATTTACTACGGTCAATGGATGTGATAGTATAATTGAGTTGCAACTATTTGTTTTGGACCAAGTCATAGAGAACCTGACCACTCGATTATGTGATGGAGATAGCATTTCATTCGCAAATCAAACGATCACTTCAAACGGACAATATCGAGACACCCTAACTTCGGTAAACGGATGTGATAGCATTGTAATTCTAGACGTTTCTATTTTACCTGTTTACGATCAGCGCTTTATTGAATCCTTCTGTGCAGGAGATAGTTTAACTTTCGGTGATACAATACTTACTGCTCCTGGCATTTATAATTTTGAATATCAAACTTATCTAGGCTGCGATAGTCTAATAGAATTAACCCTTATCGAAAACCAAAATTACACCATTAATCGTGTTGATCAAATTTGTGAAGGAGATAGCGTTTTATTTAATGGACAAACCCTTTTCCAACAAGGACAATATATCGATTCTTTGTTGACAACAGAGGGTTGTGATAGCATTATTATTTTTGACTTATCTGTGCATCCAAAATACCTTATCCAAAACACGGTAAGTATATGTGTTGGTAGTGATTATGTGATTGGAGATTCTACCTATACAGAATCTGGAGTTTACAATTACACCTTTGTTACCATCAACGGTTGCGATAGTTTGGTAGAATTAGAACTATTTGTTTTGGATGAAATCACAGAAAACATTAATGCACAATTTTGTGAAGGAGATAGTATCCAGTTTGCCAACACCACTATTACTTCTGGTGGACAATATCAAGATACACTAAGTTCTATAAACGGATGCGACAGCATTGTCATTCTTGATGTTTCTATTTTACCAAACTACGATCAACGTTTCATTGAATCCTTCTGTGCAGGAGACAGCTTAATTTTCGGTGACACAATACTTACTGCTCCAGGTATTTATAATTTTTCCCATCAGACTTTTCAAGGGTGTGATAGTCTAATCGAATTGACAATTATCGAAAATCAAACTTACACCAACAATTTTACAGATCAAATTTGTGAAGGGGATAGCGTTTTATTTAATGGGCAAATCTTTTTCCAACAAGGACAATATATTGATTCATTATTGACAATTGACGGTTGCGATAGTATTATAATTTTTGATTTATTAGTACATCCAAAATACTTAATCCAAAGCACGGTAAGCATATGTGTTGGAAGTGATTATATAATCGGTGACTCTACTTATACAGAAACAGGGGTTTACAATTATACTTTTACTACTGTTAATGGTTGTGATAGTTTAGTAGAATTAGAATTATTGGTGGTTGATGCCATTCATGAAAACGTCTCAGAATCAATTTGCCAAGGAGATACAATAATATTTGGGAATATAGAAATAAGTCAAGTAGGTCAATATCAGGATACTTTAATCTCAGTAAATGGTTGTGATAGCATCGTGATTTTAGATTTAAACCTTATTCCGCATTATGAAATATTCAATACTGGAAATATCTGTAATGGAGAATCTTATGCTTTTGGAGACTCTCTTTATACAGAAACAGGTATTTATACTTTTACTTACCAAAGCATATGGGGCTGCGATAGTATTGTCCATTTGAATCTCGAAGCTCGTGGCCCAATTATGACCCGTGATGTTCAATCAATTTGTGAAGGAGATAGCATCACATTTAATGATGCTACGATATTTACGCCGGGGCAATACACGGACACTCTTCAGGCTTTCAATGGTTGTGATAGTATTATCCTTTTAGATTTAATACTAAATCCTCAATATGAAGAAAACCGTACGGTAAACCTATGTGCTAATGCTATGTTCAACAGCATTGCTTATTTTAATGATACCCTTTTAATTGATAGTTTACTTACCTATAACGGATGTGATAGTATAATCAACACAATGATCTTCGTGGTTAACGAGATTACAGATACCTTAGATTTAGATTTATGCTCTGGACAAGATTATTTGGGTCAAACATACACTTCGGATACCATCTTAATTTATAACGGAATATCTTTTAATGGTTGCGATAGTACCAACGTCACTAATATTTATGTAGAAGAACCAAGAGATTCCTCTATCTATATTGAGATTTGCGAAGGAGATACCATTGTAATTGGTACAACTTCTTTTCATCAAAGTGGAAATTTCTCTGCTCAACTTCAAGCTACCAATGGATGCGATAGTATGATATCTTTGACCCTAGTTGTTTGGCCACGTTATGAATTCACTATAGTTGAAAATATTTGTTCTGGAGAGGTTGTCAATGGAACTGTTTATACAGAAAACACAACAATCACAGATTCCCTTACTACAATTAATGGATGTGATAGTATTTTAACTCTTGAAATAAACGTTTATGATCCTAATGTCAATATAGTTGACATCCAATTGTGTGTAGGAAGTTCCTATAATGGTTTCGTATATACTAATGATTCGATTTTAGTTGATTCATTGATTGACTTTAGAGGCTGCGATAGTATTTTAATCGAAAATATTTTTGTTGTAACTGACATCCAAGAAAATTTTGAATATGACTTGTGTTTTGGCGAAAACTGGAATGGCGAATTATTTCTCTCTGACACCTCATTCACCAATACCTATTTATCATTTAATGGTTGTGACAGCACCGTTACCAATACTATTTTTATTCAGCCAATATATCAAGACACCTTCAATTATGAAATCTGTGAAGGTGAAACAATTACACTAGCAGGAGTTGAAAGAGACCAATCCGGAGAATATGTAGAACAGTCAACCACTGTTTTTGGATGTGATAGTATTATTGTAAATTATCTTCTTGTGAATCCAATTTATGAAGAAATTTCTGAGTTTGATATTTGCCAGGGAGACAGTTTGATGATATTTGGAAATTTAGAAAGTACAAGTGGTCAATATATTCTACGGCTAGAAAGTCAAGACGGATGTGATAGTATTTTAGTAACCAACTTAAATGTATTAATACCAGAAATCACAAATCAAACTGCTTATCTATGCGACGGAGATACTATTCAGTTTGGGAATCAATTTATTTCTACAACAGGAAATTACATTGACACCTTAACTAATCAACAAGGTTGTGATAGCATCATTATCTTAGATTTACAAATAATTTTTCCTATCGCTACCGCACAATCATTAGAATTATGTGAAGGAGATAGTGTCCTATTCGCTGGACAGTATTACGCTAGTTCTGGTGTTTTCACAGACACATTAACGACTTATTTAGGATGCGACAGTATAGTCTCTTTAGATTTAGAAGTGCATCCTGTTTTTGAAAATTCTCGCGAAGTAATTATTTGTGAGGGGGAAGGCTTTTTTGCTGCGGGAATCTTACAAACAGAATCCGGCATCTACATTGATAGATTTACAAGTATAAATGGTTGTGATAGTATTTGGTCGACCGAATTAAGCGTTAATCCAATTCACAGCATTGAACTAGAATATAATTTTTGTGATGGAGAATCTTTCTTCGTTGCAGGAAATAATCAAACCCAATCTGGTACTTTTACTGAAGTATTTGAAAATCAATTTGGCTGTGATAGTACAGTCATTACCAAATTGAACTTTCATCAAAATTATAACACTATTGACAACATCACAATATGCGATACAGATAGCATATTAATAAATGGAGTTTTCCAAAATCAAAGTGGTCTTTTTACTGACTCATTGACTTCTTTTTTCGGATGTGATAGTATTATTTCTATTGCATTAACAGTTACAGATGAACAAGCAGTATCCTATTCAACGCTGACCATATGTGAGGGAGATAGCATTTTCATAAACGGTAGTTGGGAATCAAATGGTGGAGTATTTATAGAAACCTTTAATACAAACGATGCTTGTGATAGTTTGGAAGTTATCACATTGAACGTGCAAGAGCCAAATTTAATTTTATCTGAAAATGCAGAAATCTGTTTTGGTGATGAAACCCAATTATTCTTAGAAGGAGCAGAACAAGTTGACAATATCACTTGGTATCCCGACGTAAGTTTAAGTTGTGGAGATTGCCCGAATCCAATTGCATTTCCAGAAACCACTACTATTTATACCGTAACATACCCATCAGGTTGTGATGATGAAATGTTAGAAACACAAGTTGAAGTTATCGTATATGAACCAACTGATGTAGAAACTATTGAAACAGAAATCAATATGATTGAAGGAGATACCATAACTTTAATGGTTGCAGATGTTGATAGTAATTTTATTTATTCCTGGCAAGATGGTTATGGAAACACTTTATGTGATACCTGTACGAGTGTAATGGTCTTTCCTAATTCAGCAGTTAACAACTATTATGTTACGGCCATTGATCCGTCGCACGGATGTCCTGGAATAGCAAACTCGATCGCATTTGTGGAAAGAGCTCCTTGTATCAACGGTAACTTCAGAGTATCAAATGTCATATTCCCTCAAAGTAATGGATATGGAGATCATTTTGAAATTGAGCATGAAGGAGTTGATTTGAATGTTTTAAGGATTTACAATCGTTGGGGAGAAATGGTTTTTGAAACTTACGATATGGATCAAAAATGGGATGGTACTTTCCGTGGCGAATTATTAAACCCAGGCGTTTATGTTTATTACTTACTAGGTAATTGTCAAGATGCCCTGTTTACCAAATTTGTATATACCGGAAACATAACCTTAATACATTAAATACCCTGTCACAAAAAAAAATCAATTGACAAGAACTAAAAATAAATTTACCACTTAAGCTTTCAGAACAGCATCTAGCATAATTTTTGCAACAATAATAAAGAATTTACCCACCACAAAGAATTTCCCTCCATAAGGTTTTTGAGCAATATTCACCAGTTTACTTAAAACCCAAATGAGCCATGACTTCGAATTTATCCAAAGTATTCTTACTAGCAATACCCTTGTTGTTTTTGGCTTTCAAGTCAGAAGGACAAGATATCCATTTATCACATATACACGCATCACCTACAGCGTTAAACCCAGCTATGAATGGGCTTTTTAAAGATCAGGCAAGAGTCATCGCCAATGCAAGATCGCAATGGAATTCTGTGACGAATGGGTATAAAACAGTAATGGCATCTGCTGATATGAAGTTAATGGCTTTGAATGATGACTTTATTTCAGGCGGCTTACAAATTTACGCAGATAGAGCTGGAGACTTGGACTTTACGACTACTTCAGCAGCACTATCCTTTTCTTATCTAAAATCATTTGATGCGAGAGGAAGAAATTTTCTTTCATTAGGCGTTCAAAATTCATGGGTCAATAATTCTGTAGATTATACAAAGATTGTTGCATTTGACAATATACCAGCTTTAGAGAGTGGAGATATTTTAAACAGCATCAACTACTGGGATTTCAGTGCAGGGTTGGGATGGTTTTATGTTCCAAGTAGATACGATTCCTACTACGTTGGGTTTTCTGCTTTCCATTTGAATAATCCTAATGTAGGATTTCGCAATGCAGAAACATCTGAAAACGCAACAACACTTTACAGAAGATTCAATTTACACGGTGGAGCTACGATTCGGCTTTCTCCAGAATTAACGATCAAACCAAGTTTTATTTTCATGGACCAAGGGCCTCACAAAGAGATCACAATTGGTAGTTTTTTCAGGTATAAGACTTATAGAAGGGGTTTACACAAGAGACCATTGTATTTTGTTTATTTGGGAGGATGGCTTCGTTCTTATTTTGAAAGTGATGTGGCAGGAGTTGATGCCATTGTAGCATCGATAAAGTATGAATATAGAAAGTTGAATATAGCGATCTCTTACGATTTCAATATATCGTCCTATCGTTTAGCGAGTGTTGGAAGAGGAGGTCTTGAGTTATCCTTAATCAGAACATTTGATTGGGCTAGGAATCCGAGGAAGGCTAATAAAGTTAAATGTCCTGAAATGTAGAAAAAACAAAAGCCTTGACAATCATACGATTACCAAGGCTTCTTTGTAGCGGAGGCAGGACTTGAACCTACGACCTTCGGGTTATGAGCCCGACGAGCTACCAACTGCTCCACTCCGCGATATTACCAGCAGGCTTTCCTGCGAGGATTGCAAAAGTATAAAAAGAATCCTTCTTCTGCAAGTATTTTTTGAGTACTAATTCAATTCTTTCTTTCCAATTTGTGTTGTACGGTCATTTTCAGGGACTTAGTCGCTAAATTTCCTTCCATGATTTGATAAAAATAAACGCCTTCTTCACAATTTTTGGTGTTAATACGCAAACTTTGGTCTTTTCCGGAAGGAAACTCCTGTTCCATAACCTGTTGCCCTAAGATATTGTAGATGACTAATTTGTTACCTAGTTGTGACTCACCGTCTACGCTTATGATGGTAAAATCA
>CALIAG010000051.1 GCA_938041325.1 uncultured Saprospiraceae bacterium
ACAATTATTTGTACAATTCAAACGAGTCAATTATTTTAAACACAATAGATTATTTTGATCAAAATGCATTGGTCAATTCTGACGAAATTTATACCACTTATGTTGGTCGCCACAATGCGCAATTTGGATTCGTGGGTAACCTATCAAAAAATCATGTCGTTGGTCTTGAAGGATACACGAGCCATGTTGATACAGATGCGGAGAATGATGGCATAATCACGGTGTTTGATAATGGGGAGCAAACCGAAACGGGAAGAGCGTTGGTTAGCAGAGTCGATGAAAATAAGCTTTACACAGCGACCTTGAATTATACTTGGACATTGGATACTTTAAATAGTAATTTTAAATTTTTTGCAGACTATGCCAAGCAAAATGTGAAACGTCCAAGTACAACAGTTTCTACTTATGAAAATGGTTTGTTGGAAGATAATACAGAACGAAATAATTCAGTAGCCAATACCTTAATTTATTCTGCTCAGGCTGATCTGGAAAAATATCTTGTGCAAGGATTCAAATTGGAGACAGGGGCAAAACTGACTTACACAGATCGTGAAAATGGTTTGCTTTCTGATCAATTGATTGATGGTGGTTGGACGCCTACAGGCCGGACGAATGTTTTTAATTATTCAGAACTAGTTTCGGCAGGTTATGCATCTTTGAGTAAAAAAATAACCGAAAAGGTGTTCTTGAAAATAGGTCTGCGGGTAGAAAATACGGAATTGGAAAAACAAGATTTAACCGATACAGAACCCATTAATCAAAATTATACCAATTGGTTTCCCAATGCTTACTTATCCAAGGATATAAAAAATGATCGGACAGTATCTGTGAGTTATTCCAAAAGGTTGAGGCGACCTCCGTTTTATTTTTTGAGTAATAATGCAGTAAAAGTAAATGACTTTCGGTATGAATTGGGTAATCCCGATTTGATTCCAGCAAATGTCCACAATTTTGAAATTAGCATAAAAGAGAAAAAGCAAAATTTTAATATTTATTTACAACAAACAACCGAAGCCATCAATGGCATTTATTATCTAGAAGGGCAGGTTGCTTTTTATCGTAAATTCAATGAAGGTGTCCAGCAACAATTCGGAATCAGTTACAATCGTTTTGGGGATCTAACAAAATGGTGGAATGTAAGAGGAGCAATCAATGTTTACAATCGAAAGTTTATTTCAGATGGTGAAGATTCTTTTGAGCAATTGAGTGCGCGTTTAAATCTAACCAACAGTTTCAAAATCAATTCAACGAGTACTATTGATTTGATGTTAAATTACCAAAGTAAATCCGCTGATGCCTACTATATTTCCTATCCTTTTTATGGCGCTAATCTGATGTTCCAAAAAATGTTTCTGGATAAAAAATTGACCTGTCGGATTTATGTTTTAGACGTGTTCAATACCTTCGTAGATAATAATGAACGACCCTTTGAAAACTTTAAAACAGTTACCAATTATAAGTGGATTACTCAGGAGGTTAGATTATGGGTCAGTTATAATTTCAATGGAAAAAACAAGGTGAATAAGAGGAAGAACGAGTCTAAGAATGATGTGCGAGGGAGATTGTAGGATAACCACGGATGCACGGATTTTAAGGTGGATTGATCGTGGAAAGGGTTGACCACGAATTCACGAATTTTTATCGAACTAAAGTGTTAAACATTTTGTTCATAATCACATATTTTTTATCCTTTTTTTAATCCCTGCATCCGTGGTGAATAACTCTTCACGACCGTTCGTTCTTTAATAAGAAATCCGTGGTCAACCCTTTTAACACTTAAGTATTCTGAATCATAGACTTATACCTCTTCGGTGTAATCCCCATTTCTTTTTTGAAAAACCGAACCAATGCACTGCTTTCAGAGAAGCCCAAAAGATAGGCAACTTCCTCTAAGTTATGTCCTTCGTGAACGATCAGTTTTTTCGACAAGGTGAGTAAAATTTCTTTTTCTGTCTTTTTAAAAGTTGTATCTAATTGAGACAAGTTTCTTTGCAAAGTACGTGGTGACAAATGCAAGGCTAGTGCAGCTGCGTCAAGCGTAGTCTTAAGAGGTAGATTTTTTAAAATGAGTTCCTTGATTTGAGTGATGATCAAAGATTCTGTTTTTAACTTGCTGAGAATGCTATCCGCTTCTTCTTTTAGAGAAGACAACAAGCCTGTGTTGTGAGACGGAACAGCTTGATCCAAAACTGGATTTCTGAAAATTATTCCCGGACTTTCTTCATTGAATTTTATTGCACAATCAAATATTCTATAATATTCTGACCGGTGCTTTTTGGATTGATAGTTTAAATGAATTACTGTTGGAGCATATCTTCGTTTAGTCAACCAATAGATGGATTTAAAAGTACAAACCAAAGTCAAGTCAATGATCTGCTGAACTGCATCCGTTTGGAGGACAGACCAATTGGGATTGACTTCAAAAAAGATTCTTGTAGAATCCTTCTTCTTTTCCATTTTGCTATTTAATGCGTCAGATATTAATTTGCTATAGTTGACCGCATTCCGAAAAGCTTCTTCTATGGATGGGCTATTTCGCATGATGTTGTCTACATACTCTGTTCCTTTTAGCATCAACGCTTCCCCCATATGAAGTCCCAGATTTTCGTCATTGATCATTTGCCCGGTACTGTTAAGCGCATGTATCATCTGCTCATAGGAGATTTGCTCGCCATATTTTATATCATCGGAATTGCTTATTCCAATGAGTTGACTGAGCTCTTCTTTGACGGCTCCTTTCGATACGCCAAAGTCAAGTAGGTCGGTTAAAAGCGTTTTTGAAAAATACATGTTCTCAATATGGCGCATTTTGTCAATTTTTAAAAATATTAAAACCATAATTTTGTTCTAAATCAAAATAAAAACCGTGAATACGAAAAAAACAATACTAGCGATCGCAGCTGCTTTTTTGCTCAGCAATATTCTGACAACGCTCTGGTATATGATGTCAGATGAAGCAAATTTTGTCACCTTCAGAAAGGAAGAAATGAACTATTTGGGATTGCTTATCAATCATTTGATTTATGCTATACTTATGGTCATCTTGTTTCCTTCATACTATGAAAAATCACCAACTTTGTCCCGCGGTTTTATTTTCGGGATGCTGATTGGAGCGCTGATGTTTATTCCTTCTGGAATTGTGGTAAGAAGCATTT
>CALIAG010000052.1 GCA_938041325.1 uncultured Saprospiraceae bacterium
TTTGTTTATTTTTTGGATTCCCATGCTTTTTCAAACTCTAATTTTTCTGGGATCAGATTTGCTTACCATTTTTAATGCTGTTGTAAAAACGGGGGTTTTTATTTGGTTGCTCTACTGGGGTTTTCGTCTGTTATTTAAAATCAAAATATTTTGAGTCAGATGGAAAATAATCAATTAAAAGTCTGCTTCATTTGTTCTTCCTTTTATCCGGCATGGATATATGGCGGTCCAACTTATTCCAATTACATGTTGGCTAAAAACTTAGCTGCACAGCAGGTGAACGTTCAAGTGCTGACTACGAATGCCAACGGAACAAAAAGATTAGACATTGATACCAGCATTAATCACAAACAAGAAGAAAATTTTTGGATCAAGTATTTCCATGAAACCATTATTGGCAGATTTTCTTTGTCCTTTTTATTCGGAACTGCGAAGTATACTCAAGAAAGCAAGATAGTTCATGTGACGGATCTCTTCTCGACAACCTTTTTAAGCGGTAGACGTCAATTGGCCAAAAGCACCACAAAAATGGTGGTAACCCCAAGAGGTGTATTGGCACGATGGGGACTTAAAAATAAAAGCACTTTAAAAACGCTTTGGTTAAATTATTTCATACGGCCTATTGTTCCAAAAATTCTTTTTCATGCAACGGCAGAAAAAGAGAAAGCAGACATCCTTAGAATTTTCCCTAATGCGACAATAACAATTATTCCGAATGGAATAACGAATAGTACTCCTGAACAAATTCAGCGCGCAAAAAAACATTTTCCGATTCTATTAAAAAAATTCGGAATCATTTACAATGAAAAAACGAAGTTCCTATGCAGCATGGGGAGGATACATAAGAAAAAAGGATTCGATATTTTAATTGAAGCTTTTCATTTCTTAAAATCTTCTGACGCAAATATGCAATTGATTATCGCCGGTCCAGATGAAGGAGAACTCACTGCCTTACAGAAAATGGTGGAAGCCTATGATTTAAAAAAATCAATCCACTTTATCGGGCTTATTGAAGGAAAGGACAAAGACAGCCTTCTCGCTGGTTCCGATCTTTTTGTATTGCCTTCCCATGATGAAAACTTTGGCAATGTATATTTAGAAGCATTGAACTTAGGGACACCTATTATTGCTAGTAAAAATACTCCTTGGGAAGCCATTGAAAAACACCAATGCGGAAAATGGATTGACAATGATATTCAAACGGTTGCCAAGGCTATAAATGAGCTTTTGTCTAGCGATTTAGATACCTTATCAAAAAATGCGATTGCTTACGCCAAGCAATTTAGCCATCAACTGACAAGCGCAAAGATGAAAGCAGCTTATCTCAATTTTCTCAAATAACATTAAACTAAACGTGATTCGAACACAAAATAATTATTATAAAATTTGCATTGAAAATTGGGTTTCATTCAGCATCCCTATTCCTTCACCTAACAAGCTTAGTAAAACATGGGGCTGATTCGACGTAGCATCGCATGGCTCTACCGTTTTGTCTGTTGTATAGAACAGCTGGGTTTTATTAATGCAATAAAAATATTTCTTATTGGAAGAATTTTAAATCTTGAAATCGCAATAAAACTTCCCAATGCTCAAACTTTTTATTGTAATGGAAGACTAGACGGAGTCACTTCACATTTTTACAATTGGGCTTATTATATTCAAACGAATGATGGTCCTGCTATTCAAACCATCATTGATGGAGGTGCCAATATCGGAGTAGAAACTGCGCGGTTTCATTTTCATTATCCGGATGCACACATTATTGCTGTTGAAGCGGCGAAAAGAAATTTTAGTTATTTGGAAAAAAACTTTAAAGAGAATGAAAAAGTGGATTGTGTATTAGGAGGGCTTTGGCCAATTAAAACAAACCTCAATGTCCACTCCCCTGCTGCGAGCATGGAATCCTTTGTGGTAGAAGAAACGGAAAAAGAAAACCTTGAAAGTATCAAGGCATTCCCCATTCAAGAATTAATGGATCGCAAAAATTGGAAGCAAATCGATATTTTAAAACTGGACATTGAAGGAGCTGAATATGAGTTGTTCACTAAAAACTATAAATCCTGGATTGACAAAGTAAACGTATTGATTTTTGAAGTTCCAGATGTGGATCGCGCTGGTGCGACCCAAGTGATATTCAAAGCCCTAGCTGATTTAAATTTCAACACTTTCCATTGTGGTGAAAACTTGGTTTTAATAAAAAACCATTTGCCTTGGACTTTAAAAAAAGTAATTGGGTTTGAAAAAGGATAGTACGCTATTCTGTTATTTTAATATTTAACTATAGACAAAAATGATTATTCTTGGCCTTAACGCCTATCATGGAGATGCAGCGGCTTGCATTATGAAAGATGGAAAAATCCTCTTCGCTCTTGAAGAGGAACGGATACGACGTGTGAAGCATTGGGCGGGTTTGCCTACCGAAGCGATAAAAGCATGTTTGGCATTTACACAAATAGAATTTACGGATATTGATGTCATCACCATTTCCAGAGATCCCAAGGCAAAATTATTCGAAAAAATAAAGTTCGCAGCAACCAAAATATTTTCGTTAAAATCAATAAAAAACAGAAGCAATAATGCTTTTACCATTAGCACACTCAAAGAAGATATACTAAAATCATTGGGCTTAAACCATGCTAAAGCAAAAGTTGTTTTTGTAGAACATCATCGTTGCCATTTGGCCAGTTCCTTTTATGTCAGTCCTTTTCAGAAATCAGCACTGCTATCCATTGATGGATTTGGAGATTTCAGTTCAACGATGTGGGGAATTGGAGAAGGCGTCAACATAAACGTTGAAGACAGTATTTCTTATCCTCATTCCTTGGGTGTTTTTTATTCAACAATGACTCAACTTTTAGGCTTTGATCATTTTGGAGATGAGTACAAAGTAATGGGACTTGCGGCTTATGGGGAAGCTAAGTATTTGGACCGCTTGCTGAAAATTATCCAGCTAAAAAAAGTCGGCGGCTTCCAATTGGAAGGAAAATATTTCAAGCATTTTTCTGAGGGAATTAAACTGCAAACCGATAACGAAGCTCCGAAGATCAGTCAGTTATTTACAGAAGAATTACAAAGTCTTTTTGCCGATTTAAAATTAGACAAAGAACTCAATCAACACCATAAGGATTTGGCAAAATCAACTCAAGTTTTAGCAGAAGAAGTTATTTTTGAAATGGCAGAAAATCTCTATAAGCAAACGGGAGAAAAGAACCTATGTTTGAGTGGAGGTGTAGCACAAAACTCTGTTGCCAATGGTAAACTACTCAAAGCGACCAGTTTCGAAAACATATACATTCCACCTGCGAGTTACGATGCAGGAACGGCCATTGGATCAGCTCTTTTTTATCATCACCAAATACTTGGCAATTCTTTCTCGCCCAATGGTCATTTCAAAGCCACTTTAGGTCCGCAATTTTCCAACAAAGAAATAATAGATCAAGCCCAACAAATGGGTTTGAGTTTTGAAGAATTGCCATTTGAACTGATCAATGAAAAGGTTACGGATTGCATCGCTGAAGGGGGCGTTGTTGGCTGGTTTCAAGGCAGGACGGAGTTTGGACCACGGGCACTTGGCAACCGTTCCATATTGGCCGATCCAAGAAGAAAGGACATCCGAGAAATCTTAAATTTAAAAATCAAAAACCGGGAATTATTTCGGCCATTCGCTGTATCCGTGTTAGAAGAAAAAATTGAGGATTATTTTCATGAAGCAATTGCGAGTCCATATATGGAACGTGTTTTCAAAGTTCAGGAAAACCACAAAAATACGATTCCTGCAGCAACGCATGCCGATGGTTCCTGCAGGATTCAAACGGTTTCACAAAAGGAGCATCCGACATTTCATAATCTAATAAGTTTATTTCATAAAAAAACTAAAATCCCCATGTTAATCAATACTTCATTCAACCAAAAAGAACCTATTGTCAATACTCCTTTTGATGCGCTCAATTGTTTTGTCAGAACAAAAATGGATATGATTGTTTTGGAAAATATTTTAATTAAAAGATGATCTTTTTAGTCTTAAAAAAAAGTGTTAAACTACAATATTAAGTGCATTGAAATTAAGATTTAGTTTCATCTATCCTTCACAGAAATTCAGCAACAACTTTATCCTATTTCTTTGTTTAAAAGACAAAACATTTCTTATCTTGTTGTAAGATAAAATTTGTTGTTTTTTTATCACTAGCCACAAAACTCTTACTAACTCCAAAGAGTTAAACTACAAATTCAAAAAACCAAAATACCTTCGTCTTGAAGTTATCAATAATTACCCCTTGCTTAAATTGTTCCTCTACAATTGTACGAAATATATCTTCCGTGCGCAGTCAAATTTGGGTGGAAGTTGAACACATCATTATTGATGGAAATTCAACAGATAACACTTTAGATTTAATTGCCGCGAACACCACCCCAAACACCGTTTTTAAATCTGAAAAAGACGCTGGCATTTATGATGCGATTAACAAAGGCTTGGCTTTGGCTACTGGTGATGTGATCGGGGTTTTAAATGCAGACGATGTTTATCCTTCCGTTGATATTTTAAAAAAAGTTTCTAAAATTTTTCTTGAAGAAAATGTAGATAGTGTCTATGGAGATTTGATTTATTTCCATCCTGATAATATTTCTACAATCTACCGGTATTGGAAAACAAAGGAATACAGTCCAGAAAAAATTTACAGAGGCTGGTCTCCTCCTCATCCTACTTTTTTTGTACGCAGGTCTATTTTTGAGAAATATGGAAACTACAACGATTCTTTTAAACTGTCAGGAGATTATGAATTAATGCTTCGCTTGCTCTTCAAAGAAAAAATCAGCTCTTATTATTTACCAGAAGTATTGGTAAAAATGCAGACAGGAGGAAAGAGCAATGAAAGTGTAAAGAATCGATTCATCGCAAATATAGAAGATAGGAAAGCTTGGACGATTAATGAGCTTACGCCCAAATGGTATTCTTTGTTCTTAAAACCACTTCGAAAGTTAACACAATTCCAAGCATTTTCTTTTCCTTCTTGGCAGCTCTTCAAACAGCCTACATTGATAAAAAGTGATGTTTATTCTGATTGATGTTCTTTTAACAAAGCTTATATTTTTTCTCTATCAAAAATATTGATTCACAATTTGGTAAGTTTGTCAAATGGAAACGTCAAAACTCAATGAGCCAATCGATTTAATTTACATCCTCAGTAATGGACGAAGTGGCTCAACGATTTTGGACATGCTCCTAGGAACAAGTAATGAAACTTGGACCCTTGGTGAATATTTATTATCAAAATACGAATGGACCAATGGTCGATTGCCTTGTGGTTGTGGCCATGAATTTAAAGATTGTCCGTTTTGGCAAAACCTAAGCAAGGATATTTTAAATAACCATCAAAAAGAACTCACCGATAGTATACTTTTTAGAGATTTGCATGGAAGCGGAAAAGTTTTGAGGCCACAATTTCTTCCCTCCCTCCTATCCGGAAAACCAAGTCCTTCACTTTTAGAAGAAGCTAAAAAATATGGCGCTGCTAATTACACCATTTTAAAAAAAATAAAGAAAGAAGCGTTAAAAAGAAAGTCATTTGATTTTTTCATTGATGCTTCCAAAGATCCGTACCGATTGCTGTTATTGCAACTTTCTGGATTCTTCAATATCAAAGTGATTCATTTAACCAAACCGATTCAAGGCTTTATTTATTCCATGTCAAAACCAAAATTAAAAACAACAGCAATCCTGCGAATGAGTTTTAGATGGTTAATTGAGAACCGAATTATGATTGCGATCGGTGATAAGTTTTTCGATGCAAATTCATTTTATCACGTTCACTACAAAGATATTATTGAAGATCCGCAATCTACTTTTAACGCAATCCAAAGCACTTTGGGAATAACGCTTACGGGTCTCGATTTTACAAATTTTGGAGAAAAGGATTCTCATGGTATTGCAGGAAATATCGCCCGGTTTAAAAATGCAAAACTAAAAAGAGACATTGAATGGCAAAGTAAACTCTCTATTCCATTGCAAAAATTGTCTAGCATTATTGCCTATCCACTCAAAACAAAATTGAAATATCCTTAGGATTTATATTTTATTTCTGCATTTTAAAATTCTTGATTATTGTTAGGCCGTTTTCTGAAACGATCTATTTATATTTAACGATTGCTTTATTGACTAACATTTTATTCCAACAAATGATTAGGAAAACAAAAGAATGGTTTAATTGGGTATCCAACATTGGGGTGACTGATGAGATTACTTACGTTGAGAAGTTAAGAATACAAATATTCAATCAAGCCAGCGTATTTATTTGTGTGGGATTGTGGTTAGGGGAAATCGAAAGTGTCTTAGATGATGAAAACAAATCTCTCTATGTGCTATGTTTCTCTTTGTTTCCTTTATTCGGGATAGTTCTCAATCATTTTGGTCATTATCTTTTTTCTAAGATATTCATGACCACCATTATTTCTTTTATCATTTTTATATTCGTTCTCTTACTGGGCACTGAATCTGGCGGCCAGTACTCCTTTTTCGCTTATGCCCTTGCAGCTTTAATAGGGTTCGACGATAAAAGAATATCCTTCTCCGTTGCTTTTTACAATACTTTGCTATTCATTGCTGTCACCTGGCTTTTTTCATTTCTGGAGAGCCCTTGGAACCACAATATTGACGAGAAAGATGAATTGATCAATTTGTCTATCACGCTATTTATTTTCTCTTGGGTTTTATATAGTTTTTTAAGTGGCTTGAAAATTCAAGAAGCTGAATTGAATAAACAAAAGGAAAAACTTCACCTCAACAATCAGCAATTAACAGAGCTTGTTGAAAAAAATAATTTAAAATTAGAATTGTTGAGTATTCTCGCGCATGATATCCGTCGTCCAGTGGAATCGTTTAAGCATTTAAGTTCAAAAATCAATTTTCTTATTCGCAAAAATGAAACGGAAAGGTTGATGGAGTTGGGACATTTCTACGAAGAATCTGCAGAAAAATTATTTCATAATATTCAAAACTTATTGCATTGGGTCATTTCTCAAAAAGAAAACTTAGACATTAAAATCACTGCGTTTAATTTCATGCAAACAGTAGATCAAATTTTAAACGATCTGTACTATTTAAAAAGACAAAAAGAAATTACCATATTAAATAAAATTCCTCCTTCTCAATCTATTGTCACCGATGAAAATATTTTGAGAATTATAGTGAGAAACGTCATTCATAATGCCATCAAATTTTCTAGAAATAAAGGAAGGATAATAATAGACTTAGAAATTAAAAAAGACGAGTATGAAATAATCATTTCAGATTCTGGAATTGGAATGTCGACAACTTTGATCGAACAAATAAATAATGATGCACTGGAAAACCGTGTTGGTCAAAATGGTTATGGCTTAGGCTTAGGTATTTGTATCTTT
>CALIAG010000053.1 GCA_938041325.1 uncultured Saprospiraceae bacterium
AGTTCCGGTCTTTTGTCCAAGAAAAATGAGAATTATAATTCAGTTAGTGATTAGAATTTTAAAATCTTTGTTTCACAAATCGTTTCCGGTTATTTTTGGTAACACCTCCACGAATGTGTGTAAAGTAAATTCCGTCCGGCAATTCAGAAATCTCAAGAGGATAATCATTCCTTCCTTTGAAAACTGAAATGGTTTTACTTTGTAATAATTGACCTCTCGTATCATAAAAGTCAATGGTTAAGTCACTGCTTTCTGTACTATTAATATCCAAGATTAAATAATCATATGCAGGATTAGGATACAGATTTGTAATTCTTGTCAGCTCTTGCTTTTCATTTTGCTGATAAGCTTGAATGCCAGAACTTGGAGCAGTTAAAGTCCACACCGCTTCGTCATCTTCGTTAATTGTACAACAACCTCCATTGTCCGGAGTAGAATCTATATCTGTTGGACTTGCGGAAAATATTTCGGCATATAAATTAAGGCTACCTGTACCAACCAATGTGAATAGCGTTAATTCCATAATAACACTTTCTCCAGCAGCAATATCTCCGATATCCCATTCTTCTAACCAAGAGTCATAAGACCCAACGGTAGCTACATCTGATGAGTAAACTAAACCTTCTGGCAACGGAATAAGCACGACTACATTCGTTGCGTTTTCTGAACCATTATTGAAGACTTCTAAATCAAAAACAACGCTCTCGTAGATGTTTAAATCATTCGTGTTGGCTGTGAGGCTCAACTCAAGATCCATACCGGTTTGAATTTCTGGTTGAAAAACAAACTCCAAAATATCTCTATTATTGTCCAAATTAGAATCTGTAAGATTACCCCATCCATCGCTGAAACCATTGTCTACAATGAATGGATCATAAACAGGTTCTCCTGCTGAAGTCATGTAAATATCGTAATCGAAATTCACTACGATTTCTTCACCTGGAGCCAACGGAGGCAATACCCATTTGTAGAAAAAAGGGCCAGTTCCTGTTGAAATCAATCTTCCTACTGGGAGATCTAAATCTATATATTGACCAAATGGAGCACTAGTCGTATTCAAATCTATCACTTGATAGTAAGCTGTTTCTGGCCCATCATTTCTTATTGTCATGGTGTAATTGATAGCACCGTCCATACCAAAAGTCAAATCATCTGTTGACAATTCTACACTGAGTTCAGAATTAAATTCTTGACACAAAAGATCCACCATTTCAAACTCTTGGTTAAATCCTCCTGAAGGAGAAAAGGTCAAGTAGAAATTGTATATGGCAAGATTGTATGAAATTAGCAAACCAGGATAATTCAAAGGATTAATACTCGCATTCAATGACAAATCAACGGTCTCACCAGGCTGCAAAGTAGGGATGATGACACTTCCATAAATAGGATCACCAAAGTCAAATCGGAAATTGAAATACTGTTGTGCTAAAAAGATTTCATTTGATTGAATAACACGATCACTTGAATTTTGAAGTGTGAAATTCAAAGTAAACTCTTCTCCTTCTAATATTGGTCCTTCAGGGCAATCTACTGAGATCAATTGGTAGCCAGTGACAGTAGTGTTTACAAATCTGCCATAACTATTGAATTCATCGTATTCTTCTACTTCATCATTATAATCTAAATCAAATCGAAGCGTCCCTTGTCCAGGAGTAGTTCCTGCAGGTAAAGTCAACGTTTTTTGAATAAATAGTTCATCATCTTCAGTCAGTGCACCAATTTGATCAATCCCTAACTCTATGGTATCAAATTGATTGAAGTTGCCTTCAGTAAAATAGTAACGGATAGAACTCGGTCCTGCATCAGCATACAAACTCACTATTGAAAACTCAATTTCAAAAGGAACGCCAATTTCTAATTCAGAAGGAACGATCAATGAATTGTTGACCAAATCAATATCAGCGATGCCATTGATATTAATGTTTGTGATTATGGTATTGTTGTTCTCATCGCTTTCTGCGACATCATTATTCGCATCGATTAGGCTGATTACTTTGTAAACTCCAGGATCAATATCTTCTGGAATTTGAGCGATGATATTATCAATGCTAACTAAACTACTTGTCGCTTCTCCACTTGCAAGTTCTTCGATTTGATTGATCCCAATGATAAGGTCATCAGCAGAAATGTTTTCATCAGTTGACAAATAGGTAATCATTGTTGAAGTACCAGCAGTTCCTATGCCTTGGTTTTCTATTGTAAATCCAATGTCTATGTATTCTCCTTCATTTGCAACTCCGACTCCATCATAGCTTCTGAAATACAAGTCCGCTGATTGAAGCGTATTGGTGATTTGTACCGTTTGCAAAATCGTGTTGTTACTTTCATTCGATTCATCTGTTTCATTCAAAGGATCTACAACTGCAATCACATAATAAGTTCCACTGGGTAGAGAAGCATAACTAATTGCTGAGTTGACGAAATCAGAATCTCCAGGCTGTAAAGTCGGATTATTGGAATAATACAACCCTCCAACATCACCAGCATCTGGAGTTTGGTCAGCAGAGAGGTATAGGCCTAAATTAAAATCTGTGGCTGCTACATCTCCAATGTTTTCAACTAAAACATCTACATCAATAGACTGACTTTGCGGCAAGACGTTTACTGTACTAAAAGTTGGTCTTAGATCTGCAAACTGTTCGCCTAAACTGATGGTAATGATTTGTCTGTCTATGTTATTGCCTTCGTTGGATTCTGAAACATCACCTTGTCCATCTATGTAAGCATTCAAGTAATATTGGCCATTGGCAAGGTCTGGCGGAATTTGAAAATCAAGATTAACGGAATTGGTCTGCCCAGGAAATAACGCTTCACTAGTAAAGAACAATTGCCCACCTGGATCTGACGCGCTAATGATTACACTTTCTGAAATATAGAAGTTAACGCCATAGAAATTGGCTGGACCATTTCCTAAGTTTTTAAAATCAGCAGAAACGCTAATATTTAGTCCTACATTATCTACAGCTACATTAGTCAGTGTAATAGCCAAATCAGGTTCTGTCGGATTCTGAATATTTATAGGAATTTCTTCGATCCAAATGTTATTGTTGTTTTCGTATTCTTCTTCAACTAAATCCTCTGGATCAACAACACTGATTAGGTAATAATTACCTGCCTGTAAATTTGCAGGAAAAGTAAATGTATTTTCAAAAAACACGGCGACGCCTTGCGGCTGCATAGGAGCAAGGCTGAAATAGTCGGTGACCACTAAGTCGTCAGAACTTACTGTTGCGTCATCACTAAAATAGATTTTGGCACTTACAGGACCTCCAGGACCTGTTCCATTGTTTTGAATATTGTAAGAAAATCGGATTTGATTGATATTGTAATTGACATCAATGTTGTCCAATTGAGTTATGAAATTAGGCAAGTCGTTTCCAGAACGGTTAATTGTAATATCGGCTTCATCATCTTCATTTGCAGAACAACAACTTCCATTGCCAGGAGTAGAATCTGTATCTGTTTCATTTGCAGTAGAAACCTGTGCGTAAGAAGTAATCGGATCTTCGGACAAAGTGAAAAGTACCAAATCCAATGTGGCCGTTTGACCGCTTGCAAGGTTGCTGATCTCCCAGGAGCCATTCCAATTGGAATAGTGTCCGTCGGAAACATTTTGGGAAGTAAAAGCCAAACCTGTGGGAACAGGAAAATCAATCGTTACACCAGTTGCACTTTGAGGCCCTGCATTTGTAACGCTTAGTGTATATGTTGTACTTTGGTAAATGCCAGGATTAGAATTGCTGACGGTTAAATTCAAACTTAAATCAATGTCACCAGATGGACTACAATTGTTTATGATGTCTTGTTCGAAAGCACAAAAACTTGGATTACCTTGAATGTTTACATCGGCAACGCCACCAGTATTAAGTACATTAAAAATTCCACAACAATCACTAAGTATTTCATTGTTGACAACTGATATTCTTGGTAAACTTGTTAGTGACTGAAGACCAGCAAGATTTTGGAGCAAGTCATTTTCTGCAATAACCAACTCCCCACCCAAGAACTGAAGAATACCTAAGTCATCAACATTGGTTAAAGATTCATTTCCAACAAAGAGTAGCCCGTCATTGGCATTCTGCACCGTTTGGAAAGGACGTAGATCAGTTAGTTTTTCATTGATTTGTACCGTTGCAAAATCAATGCTTGAAGGCAAGTCTTTCAAGCCTGCTAAGCTGAGGAGCTCCCCATTTTCTTCTATTTGTAAAGTCTTGGTAACGGTTAGTTGATCCAAACCGTTTACATTTACCAAACTACTATTCCTGACCAATGTAAAATCCTCAATTGTAGTGTTCGGACTAAAACCCAATAAACTAACTAGGTTTTCGTTATCAACAAGCGTGACTGCTTGACCAATATTTTCTAGATTGTCGAGTCCGGTCAAATTTACAAAACCGCAGTAAAGAATTAAAAATTGATTGCCTACTGTTTCAAGTAAAGGAAAGCCAGGAAAAGTTCCCGCAGAGGTTAAATTTTCTAAAGTAAAGTCTCCTGTTATTTCTCGAATTCCACTTAGAGGAGACAAGTCTGTAATACCATTTCCACTGACACGAATACTTCCCTCCCAAATTTCACAATCCGGATTGAAAGCGTCTACTTCAGCTTGAGTTGATAAAACAATATCTCCGCCACATTCATTGCAATTAGTGCGAATATCATTTAGCGAATTGCAAAAGTCTTGATTATTCTGGATAATAACATTTCCTTGAATAAAGCCCTCATTTGCCAAATTGTAAATCCCACAACATTCACTTAAAATTGGATTATCAGCGATAATTAAAACATTAATAAACTCACTTGGAGTAGTGTTTTCGCCAACTGAAATTAGATTTTGAAGTGCATTTAAATTCTGTAAATTTTCATTATTTGCGATCGTTAATCCTTCTCCGAGACGTTCTAAATTTTCAAGACCAGAGACATCTTGAATATCAGTGGAGATGATTGCTAATCTTCCGTTGATCTCAGTGATGTTAACAAGATTTGGAAGTCTTTGTAGCGCTGGAGATCCTTGGATCAAAAACTGCTCTATGTATTCAAGATTACCAAGTGCATCCATATTTTGTAGATCATTATTGTCACCAAGGATTATTTCTTGAGAAACGCTTGTTAAGTTTTCTAGACCATCAAAATTTTCTAGTCCTACATTATTTTGAACTAGAAAGAAGCCAATAGATTCTAAATTGTTTAAACCTTCCAGAGAAGTTAAACCATTGGATTCTGATATCACCAATGCTTGTGAAAGGGAAGTAATGCCTTGCAAGCCATCTAAAGAAGTTAGGTTAGGATTTAAACTGGTAACAAATTGAGTGGTTTGAGTCAAATTGTTTAATGCCACAATGTTGAACAAACCTGTATTGTCAAGAATAATTCGGTTAGCGGAAGTCAAATGATTTAAACCAACCAACGAAGATAAATTGGGTGCTGATTGAAGGCTTAAATCACCTGTAATAATTTCGAGATTTTGAAGCGGAGTCAAATCGATAATGTCTGTACCTCTAATTGTAATCGAACCAACCCAAGTTGTACAAGTAGAATTAAATGCGTCAACTTCTGCTTGAGTTCCCAATACAATATCGCCGCCACAATCTCCTATACAAGCGTTGATAATCTCCTGCGCATCGTTACAACCTTGAACGTTGCCGCTGATGTCCGCATATTGTCCATTGGAGAGACTGTTTAATGCATTTGAAATTCCACAACATTCGCTTAAAACTAAATTATTTTGTATGGTCATAACGTTACTCGCTGCTGAACTTGCAAAGCCGATATTAGTCAAGTTTTCAAAACCATTTAAATTTTCTAGTAGGTCATTATTAGCAACATAAAAATTACCACCAACAGAAGTTAAATTTGGAAATCCATTTATATCCGTTAGAGCAGTATTGTCGTCAAAAACAAAAGTACTTGTAACAGCAGTAACATTTGGAAAAATTCCAATGTTGGTTAGAGCAGAATTACTGATAACATATAATCCTTCAATATCTCCAATGCCATTTAATGGTGAAAGAGATGTAAGTAAAGGGTTGGATATGATTTCAATATTACCGACCTGTGTAAGATTTTGGAGTTGATTGATATTTGTAATAGAATTATTGTCATTGATCTGAAGTCCTTCTGCGCTAGTTAAGTTATCCAGTCCTGTAACATTTTGAAGCAAAGTATTGTCTTGAATAATCACTGTACCGCTCACTGACGTCAATCCTTGGACCCCATTAAGCGTTAAAATGTTTTCATTAAAAACAACTACAAAAGTCATGACTTGATTCAAAGAAGTAAGTTGAGCAAGATCGGATAAACCTGTATTTTGAAACACCAATGTTTCTACTTCTTGTAAATCCTCTAAGCCGCTTAGGTTCGTTAAATTGGTTGCGTCATTTATGAAAAGTGCTCCTGATACCGTTTGTAGCCCACTCAATCCATTTAGATTGGTAATATTCTCACCTATGATATTGATATCTCCATCCCAGTTTGTACAAGGACCAAAGGCATCTACTTCAGCTTGCGAATCCAAAGTGATGTTTCCACTACACGTAGGTGTACCGTTGTTTATTATAAAAGACTGCCAAATTCTGTTATTGTTTTCGTCAGATTCTGTAATGTCATTATTTTCGTCAACACGAATGATTAGAAAGTAATCACCCGTCGCAATACTTGCTGGTATTGTAATGGCTCCAGGTACATTGGGAATTGTTCCCATACCAGTATTGCCCGTATTTATAACACCAACCAATTGAGCGCCTTGTACAACGACACTAGATGGCGATAACCAAACGCCAATCTCATAATCCCCTTCCGCTAAAGCATCTCCACTATTGATCAAGTCAACAGTGTAATTGACCACATCTCCTGGACTTGCAGAAATACCGATTTGGAAATTATCTAATTCAAGATCTGGAAAAGAAACGGGACCACCTCCTGGCGTAATAGTGACAGCAGCTTCATCGTCTTCACTTGGGTTAGGGGAGGTACCATTGCCTGGAGTAGAATCGCTGTCAGAGGGGGAAGCAGTCATCACTTGTGCATAAGAAGTAATGGGTGCATCTTCAGTAAGTGAAAATAAATTTAAGGTCAGGGTAATGCTTTCTCCTGGTAATACTGTTAAGTCGTTCCATACTCCATTCCAAGAGGAATAATGTCCGGACTCCACTTCTTGATTATCCAATACCAATCCACTAGGTAAGGGAAAACTTATTTCAACATTTTCCGCAGTGCTGGATCCATTATTTGTGACAGTAAGATTGTATTCTTTGTAGCTGTAAATATTAAGACCTGGATCATCTACCGTTAGTGATAATTCGAGATCAACGGTCATTAAGTTGTTTGCAAAATTCGGATTAGGAATTGCTACTGCCCATAGGAGTAGCAAAAGAAAGTAAAAGTGTTTTTTCATGGCTTGAATTTTTTAAAAGATAAAAGAAAAGCCGCTAGTTGGAAATCAACTAGTCGGCTTTTTCTAAGACCCCTGTTTATATTTTGTAATAATACTTATCATGTGTTTAAAATTTTTAAGCAATTAAAATAGGCAGAAAAATTTCTACACACATGTAACCGCTGTCTTCTCCAATGATATTTTTTAATCATAGCCTTCGGATAAGTTTTGATTAATAAATATCATTTTCGTTTCATGGCTCTATATTTTTTTTGTTTTCAGAATTTATTAAAAAGCTGGGGGCTTTATGATGATTGGCTTTTGGGAAAAACTTATGACTGCAAGTTCACTCATTTTAAACCTTACTAGCTTGCATTAATCTTGCAAATGCTATCACTTTTAGCCCGTTTTGGAAGAATTTACCTTTGAATGGAAGATTTTAATTTGGAGACTGCTTTAAAGAGGCAGTTATTATATAGGTTGGCTAGAACTAGCGAAAATAGAATAAAGAGAGAGATCAAGTACGAATGAAGTTGGTACTGGTAATCTTTGAGAAATCCTTTAAACTTGAATTTTCGGAACCTAAAATTTATTTTTTCTGAATCGTCTTACGGTATTCGCTAGGAGAGAAGCCATACTCTTGTTTAAATATTCTTGTGAAGTAGGCAGGGTTGCTAAATCCAGTACTGTAAGCAATTTCCGATACGTTCATAGAAGTATTTTCCAATTGCGTTTTTGCTTTACGCATTCTGAATCCACGTATGATTTTTACAGGTGGTTCTCCAGTTAAAGCAATCAGTTTTCGGTGACATTGCGTATGACTAAGGTGCAGTTGCTGACTAAGCAAAGAAACATTCAATGCAGGATTGTCTAGGTTGTCTTCGATGATCTTTGCCACTCTTTTAAGGAATACATCTTCCTTAGACGCCAATTCTGGAGCTGGAGGTTCAGGAATGCCGACACTGGTGTGGGACAAATAGTGATTTTGTAATTTCTTGCGTAAATTTAGAAGATTGCGAATGTTGGACTTTAATTCTCTATCATTAAAAGGTTTTGTCAAATAAACATCAGCTCCACAATCAAGCCCTTCTAATTTAGATTCCATTCCCGATTTAGCGGTCAGCAGAATCACAGGAATGTGGCTGGTTCTTGGATCGTTTTTTAAAATTTTACAAACTTCAAAACCGTTTTTCATGGGCATCATCACGTCACAGATAATCAAATCTGGAATCGTGTCAAATGCCTTATCTATTCCTTCTTGACCATTATAAGCGAAGGCTGTTTCATAGAGATTGTCGAGACCTGAAGAAATATATTGAGCTACATCTTTATTATCTTCAATGGTTAGAATTATAGATTTACTCTTGGACTCTTTTTTAATTGGTTTGGAAACAGGTTCGGTAATAAATGGAACCGCTTCAGCAACTGGAATCTCTTTTAGATTTGATTTTTTGACTCCGAGTCCTTCTGGCTGTTCGTGCCACAGCGGAAGGAATATTTTGAATAAAGAGCCTTTGCCTTGTGCGCTTTGTACCGAGATTGTTCCAGAAAGCAATTCGATTAATTCTTTAACCAAGGCCAATCCTATCCCTGTACCCGTTTGTTCCCTTACAATACCATCATCTACTTGATAAAATCGATCGAAAATCTGATCTATTTTGTTGGGTGCAATTCCAATTCCAGAATCTTTGACCTCGATCAAATAACTTTCATCACTGACGGAAATGTTTATATCTATTTGGCCTCCGTTGGGTGTAAATTTTATTGCGTTGGAAATTAGATTGCTTAGAATAGCTAGCATCATTTCTTTATCGAAGAAGGTGTAGGCTTCATCAACATTGGAAGTGAAATTTAAATCGATGTTTTTATTTCCAGCATAAGAATCAAATGATTCTGTCAGGTATTCAACGTATTTGATGACATCTCCTTTATGGAAATTGGGTTTGATTGCTCCTGCATCCAATTTTCCTAAATCCAACATTTGATTGATCAGACTTAATAATTGATTGCTATTTCTTTTGATCAAATCCAATTCATCTTTTCGAAGATCTCGGGTTTCCGAAATGGCGCGCTCTACAGGACCCAAGATTAAAGTTAGTGGTGTTCGAAATTCGTGAGTGATATTGGTGTACAAACGAGTTTTTACTCTGTCGAGTTCTTTAATCCTTTGCGCTTCTCGTTGTTCGATTTTTCGTTGAATCGTAAATTTGTAACCAAAATAAAGCAAAGCAATGAATCCGATTAAATAACACAAATATGCCAGATTGCTTTTCCACCATGGAGAAAGAATTTGGATTTTTAATTCAATATCTTGTTTTGACCAAACCCCTTCATTGTTGGCCGCTTTGACTCTTAAGGTATATTCACCGGCAGGTACTTTTGTATAACTGGCAAAACTTCTTCTATCCTGAGGATAAGTCCAATCCGCATCATACCCTTCCATTTTATAAGCATACCGGTTTTTCTCTGGACTTGTAAACTGAAGTGCAGCAAAGCCAATAGAGAAAAAGTTTTCGTTGTGCGCTAAAGAAATTTTATCAACAAAATTCAAGTCTTTATCAAAGCGTTTCAAATCTTCAAACAATTTGAAATAAGTAAATGCGAGTTTAGGCGACTGAATACGGCCCTTTAGATTATAAGGACGGAAGGTGTAAAACCCATTGTATTGACCAATGAAAATATCTCCATTGCTATTGGTTGAAAAACCTTTGAATAACAACATTGGATCTTCGATTCCATCCTTTTCTGTATAGTGAATGAAATTGTCATTTTGATAATCGTAGCGACAAATACCACGATGTGTACTCACCCAAATGTTGTCCCATTTGTCTCGTATTATTCTACAGTTTTTTTCACTTAATAATCCATCTTTTAAAGTGAAGGAACGAGAAGGTTCTAAATTTGGGTTTTCAGGATCAATGATTTGAATTCCATTATCTGATGTTCCAACCCAAACCATTCCATTCTTGTCTTCCTGAATGGTCATTATCCGTTTGTCAACAAGGCCAGTAGGAGAGTTGTCTTTAGCTGGGTAATGAAGGAAGTCATCTGTTTCCGGACGGTAGGCATATACGCCGTCTTCTAGTGTTGCTATCCATATTCCACCTTTGGAATTGGGTTTGATCTCGTTGATGTCCAAATCACCATCTAAATAATTAGGATGTTCAGCATCTTTTACCAAGCGATGGATGGAATTGTCTTTTCTATTGATTTTTATTAAACCTCCGAATCTAGTTCCCAACCAAATATTTCCTTCGATATCTTCACAAATTGAACTGGTGTTTATGTTGACCAATATCTGATTGTCCTGATTGCTTGGCTTAAACGGATACAATTCCCCCGCGTTTGGATCCAAGTGCCAAATTTTTGAAGCTACATTCTGAACGTTATAATCCAAAACCCAAATAAGCCCTTTTGAGTCTACATGAATTTTATATCTAATCCCACCTCCAGTCTGTGGCGCACCCAATTCAATGCTTTTTTGAAAAACTCCAGATTTACTAAAAACATGAATCCCTTCACAGCCTGCTGTGCTCACATAAAATTGTTCTCTTAAATTATCAAAGGCAAAGTCAACGACTTCTAAATCTTTAATATCCGGACAAATATCCTCTGCATTTATATTGGTAAAATTAAATTGTTGTTTGGCAGGATCGAGCACACTGATTCCATCACGGAAATTGAAAATCCATTTTCTTTGATAAGGGTCAATATATATTCCGTTTGTTTTATCAGAACCAATCGAATAAGGATTACCTGGATTGTGTTTTATATCAGAAAAGGTTCCATCTTTTATATTGAATACCATCAAACCTTGATCTCGAGAACAGACCCACATTTCGTGTGCAGATTTTCTTTCGATGTCATCGATGATGTTCGAAAAAAAATTCATAGCTGCCTTTTCTTCGGGAGAAGGAATAAAGCTTGTCCACTCTTTTTTATGGGTATTGAATTTACAGATTCCAAGTGCCCAGGTTCCCACCCACAATTCACCTGGCCGGTCCATAAAAACAGAAAGGCAAGTTGTCAAAGAATCGACCAGATCTCCAAGAACGATCGGATGAAAGGTGAGTTCTTCTTTCTGTTTGTGAAAACTAAATAAACCATTATTGGAGGCTAGCCAAAGAATACTCGGATCTTCAACGTCTTCTATAATTTTCAAAACAGAATTCATCCTAAATGCCTCCTCATGATTACTGGTGCTGTCTACCAGATTATACCTTTTGAATTTTTTGGTAACCTTATCGAAAAGATGAAATCCAGTATCAAAAGTTCCCAACCAAATGTTCTCATCACTATCTATAAAAACGGTGACTCCGGACTTTCTTTGATACTGTTCGTTGGCTGTATTGAGTGGAAAGAATTCAAAGGATTCTGTTTCAAAGTCGAAGCGATTTAAGCCACCTCCAATTGTAGCCACCCAAAGGTCACCATCTTTGTCTTCGACTACATCCATGATATTATGGCCATGCAATGAAGTGGTATCTCCTTGAACGTATCTGTAGTTTTTAAAGGTGGTCCCATCAAACCTACAAAGTGCACCGTTTGTAGCAAACCACATAAAGCCTCTACTATCCAACAAAGCATTGTGAGTCCAGCTATCTGCTAAACCATCATCAACTGTTAAATGAGAAAAACGATATGGAGATTGTGCAGTTAGAATAAAACTGCAACAGACTATGACTAGTGTGATAAGTGAGTATGTTCGTCCTTTGTTCAAGTTTTGTCTTTAATGTATAAACAGGAATTTGACATTAAAACGAATAGCAATATCAAAAGTCTATTTACAAGTATTTGTAAGATTCAAAATAAGCTAGGAGTAGGAAGACGCAGGGAGGCACTGTTCGCAATTTATCGAATATTTATAAAAAATGCTGAAAAATTACTGTTCTTAATGCAGATTTTTCAAAACTTAGTCACTTAACAAAACAAAAACGGCCTCCCTATTCGGGAAGCCGTTCGTTTTCCAATATTTTAAAAAGTTTTAACTCTTGATGAATTTCTTAGGAATTAATTCACCATTCACTTCTATCATCATGTAATAGATTCCTGGTCTTAATGCACTAATGTCCAATCTGTCCATATAGCCGTCGATCGTTCGGTCCATAATAATTGCACCGTTGCCATTGTAGATTTTAATTGAACTTGCTTCGCCATTGTACTTGATATTCAATTGGTCGGTAGCTGGATTTGGGAACAAACTTACATTATTAGCAACAAGACTTGCATTCGCTAATTGTGCTTCCACAGGCGGTACTCCAAGTGCTTCAATCGTGTAATAAGAACCCCCTTCTTGACCCGGAGCCCAGGCACCTGAACCTCCAGTAACCGTAATTTGATCAACGTAAATCTGATCTGCATTAGAAGAAGCATCGCATTGAATTCTAAAACGTGAATTAGATGCAAAGTTATAATCGTTGGAAGATAGGTTGATCGTTGCACTATAGAATTGGCCATTGTTAAAACTCGATCCACTCGCATAGGTAGCTACAGTTTGCCAAGATGATCCATCAAAAAATCTTACCCAGAAATCTTCTCCAGTTTCCATACTATTTGGACGGAAATAAAAGGTCATTTCTATACTTGAATAAGAAGTCAGGTTGTATGCACTAGAGGTCATTGCAGATGCGGTACCAGAGTTGTCTCTCAATCGGATTGAATAAGAACCTTCATAAGTGTATTGTCCTCTGTATCTGTAACAGTCAGAACCTCCATCTTGCCAACCGTCCCATCCACTCTCAAAATAATGAGCTAAGATCGTACTGTTGCTAGGAGGACATGCTGCGCAACTTCCACCGCAGTCAACGCCAGTTTCATTTCCGTTTTGAATACCATCGCTACAAGTCGGTCCGGTAGATCCAACGCAGAAGTTGGTTGTTTCTGAATTTGTAAACTGACCACCAGATGCCAAGACAGATCCGCCTGAGTTTGTCAACGAATAAGATCCATTTCCATAGCTACAGCATATACCATCACCGTAACTATCATTGATGATAAAGTCGTAGCATCCGTTTGGTAAACAAGCAGTTTCTGTATAGGAAGTATTGTTTCCATAAGGTCCGCCTGAAGCAACGGTTGATCCACCTGCGTTAACGATGCTCCACGTTGTTTCAGAACCGTACTGATCTGTATTTAGAGACAAGGTAACTTCGTTGTCTGTGCATCCACCACCTCCACCGCATGCTTGAAGACAGCTTCCGCCGGATACTGCGCTTCTTATTGCATTACCAGGTTGAGGACCGAAACCATTGCTGAAGTTTATGCCTACGCTGGATATGCCATAGCAGTAAGACATTACTGTTCCTCCATTATTTGGAAAAATAGGATTGTTGGAATTGTAACATGCGTTGCCTTCAGGAGTATTTCCTTGATTCGCAATCAAAAAGTTTCCGCAATCATCTATTTGTGTTCCATTGCCGTTCCAGTAACAACCATGTGTATGATAAGAACCGAACAAGTGTCCATACTCGTGGCAGGTAACCTCCACATCGAAAGAGTAAGTTGGTACTGTTGCGATACTGTTTAAAGTACCAGATACGCACATTCGATTGTTCTCACTTGCACAGATTCCGTCGATAGTTGCAGCTAAACCACCAAAGTTGATATTGGTAAGCAGCTGAGCAAGGTCTCCGTTGAAGTTGTTTCTGTTGGATTGGAATGCGCTTAATTTCGCACCAGCAGAAGTACCGCCATAGGGACTAGTGGAACTCCAAATTACGGATTGAGACAATACCGTATTGATGTTTTCAGCAGCATAAATGGTAATGATTTGGTTGTATAATAAGGCAACATAGTTTTCACTTGCCGTTTGTCCGCCAAGTTCTTGATACATGTTATAATCCAATTCAGAAAACAATCTGACACAATCAGATAAAGCTCTGCTGGATTGTCCGTTGTCGGAAATTTGATCTTCGGTATATGGAGTGCCTGTGTCTTCCATATCACATTGAAAATGTTGCCCAATGTCAAAGTTACGGTCTAGGTATACGATGTGTTTTGGGTTTGGGGATCTGTCTTTCATTTTTCCCAAAACATAATTGCCGTCCATAGCAGGGTCGGAAATGAATCCTGCGATTTCATCATCGAAAATACTGATTGCGACGACAGATTGATCAACGCCTTCAATAATTCCTCGATAGTGTAATCCACGATCGATGTCCAGCACACGACCAGAGGGTTCTTCGACAACTTTGAAGTCATCGCTGTAAATGTCAACCTGTACCAGTTGAAGCGTGTAAGAATCGTTTTCTTCAATGGCAACATCCATTTGAAGGTTTTGATGTCTTTGTTGTTTTAAATCAGAGAGGGCTGTAGCATTAATTTCAAGCAAGTGGTATGCGCTTAAATTCTCAACAGGTTGGTCGAGATTCCTTTGTTGACTCGGTTTTAATAATTCTACTTTTTGAAAATTGCCAGCTTCTCTGGCGACTAAATCTTTAGGTTTAATTGATTGGGCTTGTACGACACTGAAATACAAAATACAAATAAGAAAAGTTGTAAGTGCTCTCATTAGAGTGAAATGGTTTGGAGGTAATTGGACAATACAATTCTATGGGCTTAATCACGGAATGAGTTGATATTACCTTGGTTTAAATAATAGGTTTAAAGGCCAATAGACAGCAAGTTCTATTGGCAAAGTTTTTATTATTTGCTTGGATGGAAGAGCCAAAGCAATTCCAGTTTTAGAAAAGTGATTAACTTTTCAAAACATTTATACTTTATTTCCTATTAATGTGGGGAAACTGTTAGAAAACAGTTCAGTCGATTTGAATAAATTTCTCTTTTACTATAAATACAATGCTAATCTAAGAAAAAAATATCGCTTGGATGACAAATTTTGATAGAATATTTTGGCTTTTTTATTTAGTCTGAAATTTTCTGGAAGCCTTTCATTGAAAAGCCATTTTTATTGAAAATTTTAATAAAATAATGGCCATTTTTTAAGAGGTTGATATCTAGTAAAATTTCTCTTCCATCAGAAACATTGAGCTCCTTACTATACTTTGTTAGGACTTTCTGTCCCAAACTATTATAGATTGCGATCTCTTCAATTTTTTCAGTAGTATTCTCAATATTTAATCTTAGGTAATCCTTGGCCGGATTTGGAGAGATTTGAAAAGCTAAGTTAGGAGAAAGATCATTTGTGTTGACCATCTGATTACTCGGTATTAAAAAGATGGGAGAGGTATTCAGCTCTATGTTGAGGCTTGAAATGACCACTGTATTTTCATTTTGACTATGGTCCCATTTAAATCTTTCTAAATTGGGATTGCCAAAAGTAGCAGGGAAATTATAATTCGCAAAAGCTTGCTCTGTTTGATCAACAGAAGATTTTGCCCAAAGGACATAAGTGTACGATCCGTTGTTATCCATAAAAGCACCACCATCAATATTAGTTGGTAAATTGAGCTCCGCCGTTTTTTCCGAATCAAATGTTTTATTGAATAAAAGATCAGATGCGGTCTTGTAAGCGATTGCTGCTTCTAAAGGCGTTTGCTCATAAGGTTGTTGACCTTCTAATTTTTGATACAAACCCATTGTTTGAAATTCATTATTGGCTGCATCAAAAGTTTCTCCTTCAGCAAGATTATAAACATGGTATTGAAGGATATCATTTTGTTGGCATTTTATCAATGCTTTCATCAAGAAATTGCGTTGCGCATGTTGCGACCCGATATAATCCGAAAACTGTTTCCTTGGAATATTGGATTCCGTGACGATGTACTTTTTTTCAGGATAAGTACTTCCATTATAACCATAATCATCCAAGACATTTTTGAATTCGTTTTTCAAACCCAATACCCCTTGGACTGCCGCATCAGAATGACGTTCGTAAACAAACCCTCCAGCACTATTTGACCAGTATCTTAGGCTGCCATCGATATG
>CALIAG010000054.1 GCA_938041325.1 uncultured Saprospiraceae bacterium
CAATCGAAAGGCACGGATGCTATTTGATCCACCAACGAAAAATTGTTCAATGTAAGGAAGCTCATCAGAATTGCCATAAGGAAAGCCTGCTCCAATGGTGAAACGGGAGGCAAACAAACCTTCTTTGCGCGGAATATAATACCTGATTTCTGGATTGAATTTAATATACTGCGCATACGGAACACCAAACAATTCATTGCTGTTGGTACCAGTACTTTTTTTGGAAAATAAAGAAACAATATTTCCAGAGCTGCCCAATTTAGCGTTTGCATAGACGTAAGGACGTCGGTTGTTTTTCTTTTGATTATTCAGCACATAACTGTATTCCATCCCAGCAATAAATACATCTTTAAAACTGGCAGCCAATCTTCCATCCGCATCCAAAATCTGGTTAAAAGTCGCTGTCGTATTCACTAGGTTGACCCAATAAATTCTGATAGGCGTAACGCTGTGTCTTATGCGTTCATTCTCTTTCCAATCATAAGTTAAGAAGGAACTCAAGACGTTGAGGGTGAAAAAATCTTTGCGTTGTTGCAAGCCGTTGGCGAGCTTAATTGAAGTGATGGGCTTATTACTGGTATAAGTTCTGTTTCTGCGAAAAGGGCTAAGAAAACGAGGAAAGGTCAACTTTACTTCTGCATTCAGATCCAAGGTATTGATGAAGCTGCTGTTTTGACTGAGCTGCGTTTCAATACCACTACTTAGCGTAAGGTCCAACCTTTCTGCACCACTTGCTAAATTCCGATGAACATAGGATCCTGAAATGTTGCTTCCAAAAAAGTTACCCGTTCGATTATTGATTTGGAATTCACCAATGATGTCTTCGGTTAAAGCTGGAGTCAAATAGAAATAGCGATCCAGCAAAAGACTGTCATTCGCAATTCTTTTTTCATACTTGGTGTTCACATATTTGAATACTCCAAGATCCAGCAGTCGGGTAATGGATTTATTTAAAACAGAGTAATTGGTCAGGTGGCCTTTTTTACTGGTCAAGATTCTTTCCAAAGCTTTTGGCTTCAAAACACGGTCTGATTGTATGAGTTTGAAGTTTTTTCGAGAGATGGTGTCTAAGTCGATGGCGTTTTGTGTATTCTCTAAAGAGTAATCTGAATAGACGAATGTTTCTCCAAGATAAGATTGTTTGGAAGCCATGCTGTCTTTCAATTCATTCATCGTGAAATAAATATCCACCTGTTTATTGCCAACAGCAGTATCGATATGAATCTGAATGGCCTCTTTAGGGAAGTCAAGAAATCCATTGCGTCCAATAATGGTGTAAATTTTATCTCTTTCTATATCCACCTTTTCTTTTTCATACACCGCGTTTTTAGAAAAGCCTTTGTGTCTTCTAACGAGTTTAAAATACCTTTGTAATTGAATACTGTCTGAAGGATAGTTGATCGAACGAATGGTATACTGCCCCTTGCTTTTTATTTGATAATTGATGGCCATGAATTTTCCATTCACCGTGGTGTCTGCTGTGATCGTTGATCCCAAATAACCTTTGTCTCTCATTGTTCTTTGAAGGAGCAAACGATTGCGTTCTATTGCTTTTTTTTGGTAGTAAATAGGAGCTTCTCCAAAATTTTTTCGGAACCATGACTTTAGCCCTTTTTCCTTTTTGGGTTTGTTTTTATAATAAACCCATAATTTAGATTTGCCAAGGCCATATTGCGGATTGGGTTTGATGGCATTGTATAATTCAGGTTTTAACTTTTTTGGATGGTGAACCTGTTCTGGATTAACAAATTCAATTGTAGCGGACTTAATTAGTTTTTCTTGCTCTGGAACAAGCTTCGTAATAGAGCAACTAAAACAAAACAATCCAAGAAATAAAATAATCGATTTTTGAAAAGTCATAGCTTTATTTCTTTTTCTTTTTACCTTTTTTACCAAATGACTTCTTTGCAGAAAAACCAATACCATTTCTACTTGTGTTTTCATCTCTCAATACATCAAAATCACTTTTTCGGAATGCCAATAAAAGATAGTTTCCGCTCTCGTTTAATTTATATTCCAAAACAAAATCACCCGCTAGATTTGTAAGGTCTGCATCGGAGTTTGAACTCAAATCTACATCGGCTCCCGCTTTTATAGTCAGGCGGTCATTGAATAATTTCTTTTCTAGACCGACTTGCAATTCTGTGGTATAATTTAGATTCCCATCTGTAGATAAATTTCCGCTTTTGTAGGAGTCTAGATCAATCTTAATTTCTACTCCTTTGATTAAATTACTGGCCAATTTATTCAATTGGTTGGTGACGATTTTACTAACACTGGATAGGGCTAAATTTTCTCCTGCATCTGCTAGTATTTCTCCTGCATTCGAAGTTGGAAAAAAGTTGTTGAAAAGCAATAAAGCGAAAACCTGCTTATTCATTTCTGCTGGATCATTTCGCATTTGTATCAACTTTCTGCTCACTGCACTATTGGTAACGTTCCCATCGTTTTCCGGAATTTGAATGTCAAAAGTAACAATGGGTTTCAATAAATCTCCATTGAGTTTCAACAAGGTTTTAATTAAAGTTCTTTTCGAAGTATTTTCTGATTCCGTCTCAGAAAAGGTGGTCTCGTTTTTTACCAATTCTGCAACAGAAGCATTGGTCGAATAGCTAGCCGTAATGGCCAATTGGCTTTCAAGCGGATCCCCTGCAAAACTGACTCGACTACCTGGCTCAATGGCAAATTCCTTTTTTATAAATTGTCCATAGCTGAAATGGTAAGCACCGCTTTCAATTATATATTCTCCAAGAACACTTAACTCTCCAGCCGGATTTAACTTCACAGTCATATTTGAATTTCCTCTACAATTGACTTGATCGCCACTTTGTGGATCAATGATTAATTGCAATTGTGCATCTGGAGTAACCAGTAAATTCATTTGCAAATCAAGCTGTGCCTTGTTTTTAACTTTCGTTTGTTGGGTGACCACGACGATAGAATCTTCATTGATCGCATAAGGATTTCCAAAAGTAAGGTAAGGTACTTCCGCTAAGATGTCATCTTCTAAAAGGGTTTGAATATAGAAGTTGGACTGGGGTAGAGTAGTGGCGTTGACATTGATGAAAGGTTTTTCAAAAGGGCCATTTATTTTTACATCCGTTTTTAAATTAAGGGTTCCCCAGAAAATAGAATTGTCTTCTTCAGTAGTATTTAATAATTTGAAATCTTCGGTTTGAAAACCCAGATCCATATTCCAATTGGTGAAAAAGTCATGTTTAATACTTCCATTTATTTGTGCCGTTTTGTTGTTCTCTCCCAACAAATTTACATTGCCCAAAGTTATTTTTCTTTCATCTAATTGGAATTGATGCTTAGGAATGATTATTGGAATTTTGAAATAATCAATAGTCGTACTGGCCTCACTAATCAAAAGCGTACTTCGAAGTTGAGGTTGGTCAAGACTTCCATTTAGAATTAAATTTCCAGAAAGAATTCCTTTTGAATTGCTGATTATTCCTTTTGTAAATGGGTTGAGGGTAGAGATCTGGAGGGCGTCTATTTGCCCATTTAGATTGTAATTTTTACGCGCTAAATCATAATTGCCTTTGACGAATAAATTGTTTTCCGATCCTTCAAGATTCAATTCTAATTGGACCAATGATTTTATTTCCTGTTGTGCGGCAAGGATATTCAAATTGCCAATAGTATCCTTATTTATTTGAAAATCATCCACATCCAAATCAACTTCATAATTTATATTCTTGAAAAGATCTTTGATTTTAACAAAGCCATTTATATGACCTTCAAAGGTTTCTTGCTTTTGGCCAATAAGTTCAGTGAGCTCCGATAAATCGTAGTTGTCAAATTCAAGATTGATGGGATTCATTTTTGATTCATCATGTGTACCTTCACTTTGAAGCACAATTCTATGATCGGATTTTTCTAAGAAAAATTGATCTGCAAAAAGATAATTTTTCGCATAATAAAAAACATTCTGATTTCCGATAGACCAGATTTGGTCGTTCAGAACGAGTTTGGGATCAAAGTGAAAAATGTATTCCTCCTGATCAAATACAGCGATTCCACTAGTTGTCAGCGGATGATTTCCAATACTGTCCTGCGCATCAATTCCTATGGATAAACTGTCGTTTGCTAAATTGGTTTTTATGTTTAAGAATGGAACTTTAGCAAAAGCAGTTTGGAATTGACTGGCATTGATCTCTGTTTTGAATTGCTTTTTAGAGGCGTTGGCCACGAGTGATAAAGTATCGGTTTGAATATTTTTAAAACTCGGTTCAATAAGAATCGCTTTTAAATTTAAGTTTCTTTTTTGGAAGTCAAAATCGCCTGCTAATGTTGCACTTGTGAGTTCTGCTAGAGCTGGGATCTTGCTGTATTTCAAAGGGGTAGGATCGATTAGATTTACATTAAAATCAAATTTCTGTTCACTGATTTTTATTTCTTCTTCCCTTGTAAAAGCTGTGTCCGTGCTAATAGGAAAGTAGTCATTGATGAAATTAATAGCGACGGGTTTGAGTAAATCCAAATCAAAATTGCCTTTTACATTGGCTTCAAGGAAGTTGGAATTGAAAGCCAGAATTTTTGTATTGGCATCCAATTCTCTGGCCTCTAAAAACAAAGAATCTTCCCGATAAGTTTGACTGCTGTCACTTAGTACAAGATCGGTAATCAAAATATTTCCATCTAAATTGGCCAAACCATTTCCGCTAAAATTCATCTGTGTTTGACCGCTCAGTTTAATGTCTTGTGTGATTAGATTCAAAGCTTTTAAATCAAGCGTATCTACAGACATTGAAAATTCAAAATCAGGAATGCTGTCTTTTAAATTGATAAAACCTACGAAATCTAACTCCGCATTGTCGTCTTGAAAATTGGCTTTTCCATTGAAAACTTTTTCTCGAAAATCTCCCTCAATATTAAGGTGTTCATAGAGGTATCCGTTCCATTCTAATTGTTCTACCACCGCTTCCAAATTGGCCTTTAATTCTGCCAATTGAAACCCCTCTCCATCTCCAATGAGGTAAACGGTAGCCGTTCCATATCTTGTATCAGCAAGCGCAGTTCCCAATTCAAATTCTTCAAGCATTAGTTCTCCAGAATAATTGGCAGATTTGTAATCATCGGTAAAGTTGATTTCAAGATCACTTTTTAACTCTCCGATATCTGTAAACAAGCGTCCATCAGCGACAATGGACTTTAGATCGCCATTCAATAGTCCACTGTATTTTACATTCCCAAGAGAATCCAAAATGCCAGGTACTTTTCCCTTGAAAAGGTTTGACCAATTTTCAGCTTTGGTATTGATTTCCTTCGCATCAATTTCAAATTTTAAATTCTTTACTTCCGGCAAACCTGTTATATGGAAGTCGGCTTTGCAAGAGGTTTCTGTTTCTGTATTGAATTCCACTTCGGTCGCTTTGAAGTCTGAAAGTTTGCCTACGGCTTTCATCGAGAGATTGTATTCTCCAAAGTCTTCCAGAAATGCTGGCAATTCAACGGTTGGAAGTATTGCGTTTAGTTCAGCGTAAGAAGTTGAAAGTTTTTTAAGATCTACATTGAAACCAATATTTTTGATATCGGCAAAATTGTGCAAAGTCAAATCCGTCGCCAAATCTACTTGTCCGGGTAGGCGCGTAATTAAATTGGTGAGCGATAGACTGTTGTCTTTAAGTTTTAAATTTCCTTCCAATTCTAAAAATTGGCTGTCCAAAATATTTGCTCGTTTTTTCCAATCTTTTACAAATAATTTTAAATCTGCAATGGCAATTTTGGATTTTGGAAAACGACTGTTCATTGTAATGCCTTCATCCCATTTTATTAAGTCATCAAATTCTTCAAACACTATTTTCGTAGAATTTTGGATTTTGCTTTTTTTAGTTTCGATCAACAAATCATCGATGTGGAGACTACTCGAATCCAAGGCAAGGTTGACTTTTAAGTCTTGAACTTCAAACCCTGCCTTTTCATTAAAACTGAAATTGGAAAGCAGTGTTGCTATATTTTTGTTTTCCCATATAAATTGGTTTATGTTTCCAGAGATGGAACACAACTCAAAGTTTTTTAAATCAATTCCGTCGTAATCAATTTTGGAATAAGCTTGTTCCATCTGTAAACAATTGTCTTTCAATTCAATTTGTGCAATTGAAAGCTTCCAAGGCATTTTGGGGAACTCCAATTTTGAAGAAGCGCCAAGACTTGTATGCTGAGTTTCCTTTGTGGGCTTGGAATTATTGCTTATTCGGACTTTGGAATTTTTAAGTTGAATGGTATTGATGTCGATATTTTTTTCATCAAAATCCAATTGATTGATATCGACTGTTAGATCAAGATTGGAGACATCGGTTTCAGAAGCATTGTTTTCATCCAGTAGATTTAAGTTGGTTTGTAAAATTGAAATTTTATTTAAACCGAACAGCCATTTGCTTTTAGGTGCATTGTCCTTTGGCTGCAAGGCCTTCATAATAAAATCAAAATTATAGTTTGTTGAATCCAATTGTTTCCTCAATCGGATATCTGCATTCTTTATTAAAAGATGATTCAATAAAATCTTTTTGGAAAAAAGCGAAAAGAGTTCAATATCAGTGCTCAGCTCTTTGGCAACAAGCAGTGTATCTTTTTGTTGGTCTTCGATATAAATATCCTCCAACACGATGGTTTTGAAAAAACGGATATTGACGCTTTCTATGTGGATTTTGGTATCGAGTGATTCGGAAAGTTGGTCGGTTACTTTATTGACCACTTTTGTTTGAACGCTAGGAAATTGCAATAACAGCCAACTCAATGCAAAAAGCAATAGGAGCACCAATAAGGCATAAACAAGAAATTTTAAAGTCTTTTTGAGACGATTCATGTAGGAATCCTATGAATTGAATTGAAAACTATAAATATATTACTCTGACCTAGACATAACTATTTATTGGCCCTTTTATTTTAAAATTCAAAACCATTTTTTGCGCTTAAAAAAGATCAACATACTAATGCTTATAGTCAACATGATTCCTAGCAAAATAAAATAGCCATACTTTACGCGAAGCTCTGGGATATTTTCAAAGTTCATTCCATACAATCCAGCAAGAAAAGACAAAGGGACAAAGATCGTGGTGACAATGGTAAGGACTTGCATGACTTGATTCATGCGTAAGCTTATTTCTGAAATATACAAATCCTGCAATCCATTGAGGGTGTCTCGATAGGTCTCTACTATGTCCATTATTTGAACAGTGTGGTCATAAAGATCACGCACGAAAATCTGAGTGCTGTCTTCAATCATAGAATGATCGGATTTGCTAAACTTTGAAATCGCTTCTCTTGTTGGGGAAATCGTTTTTCTAAAAATCAGCATTTCTTGTTTCAAATTATGGATATCGCTTTTATCCATTTGATGGCCACCTTGGGTGATTTGAAGTTCTAAATTTTCCATACAAGATTCCACCTCATCCAACACTAGAAAATACCGATCGATTAGGGAGTCGAGAATGGAATAAGCTAAATAACTTGCATCTTTTTTTCGAATCCGGCCACGGCCATTCTGAATTCTTTTACGTACATCTGTGAATAAATCGTCTGCATTTTCTTGGAAAGAAAGAACGAAGCCATTGCCAAAAAACAGGGCCACATGTTCGGTCTTAATGCCTTTTTGGATCGGGTCGAAATGAAGGGCTCTGCAGGTTACAAATAACCCGTCTTGATATTCTTCAAACTTAGGTCTTTGATTGATGTCAACAATATCTTCTAATGCCAAGGAATGTACTTTGAATACTTTTCCAATTTCTTCTATCAATTCTACATGATGTAAACCACGGATATCGTACCATTGAATAAATTCTTCAACCGGTTCGTGAAAGGATTCAATAGAATCATTGGACAACTCTTTTTCATTGAGTTGCGTCTCATTAAACTCTAAATAATGGATGAGTACTTGTTCCACTTTTCGCTTTCCTGTGAAAATGATAGAGCCAGGAGGGAGACCGATTTTTTTTCTTTTGCTTTTAGCCATGATTGTAAACTATGCATTTCTGAGGATAAAAAATTGAAAAAATGTTGTACTTGGTTTTTCTCAATTAAAAGTAGAAAGTATCAATAGACAAATTACTAAATTAATTGGTTTTTTGTACAATAGTTTGAAGAGGGGAGGGATTTCGATTTCTTAGGTACGTAGTTTGATTTTTTTCATTTGACCACAAGATAAAGCAGCAATTGTTTGTCAATTTTAATTCTTGAGTAATCAAAAAATAAAACAAGTTTTTCTTAACAAAGACCAAGATTGGATGAACACTTTTGATGCCTTGTTGTTATACTATAAATAATAATAGTAAAACTATCAATATGAAAATTGAAATAAATAATAAAGCCAGTATTGCCAACAAGTACATCCGTTTTTTGAAATGGAGATTATTCAAATCAAAAGAACGATTTGATGATTTGAAGCGAGCAATAGTATACGTGAAGAGTGAAGGGAAATCGAAAAAGGAGTACGTTCTGACCGTAAAATTGTGGATAGGCTCGGAGATGATTGTTTTAAAAAGAAAATCAAATGAATTAAATAAGCTGTTGAAAAACATTGTAGAAAGCATTGATGT
>CALIAG010000055.1 GCA_938041325.1 uncultured Saprospiraceae bacterium
TCTCTGAACATCCCGAGTTACTGGATATTAATTTTAATGCGGATGCTTTGGTCAATGATTGGTTGCACTGTAATGCAATAGACTATAATGAGACTTTAGATCAAATAGTATTAAGTTCCCGTAATATGGATGAGTTTTTTATAATTGACCATTCTACGACGAGTGCTGAAGCTTCTTCTGGCTCAGGTGGAAATTCAAACAAAGGAGGAGATCTGCTTTATCGCTGGGGAAATCCTCAGAACTATGATCGAGGAGATGCATCAGACAAACAATTATTTGGACAGCACAATGTGCATTGGATTCCGGATGATTATGTGGATGGTGGAAAAATAATGGTTTTCAATAACGGGGCCGCGCGTCCAGGAAATACCAATTACTCGACAGTAGATATTATTGAACCACCCATTAATTCGGATAATACCTACACGATTTCTGATTTGACTGCACTCGCTCCGGAAAACGTAAGTTGGAGGTACGCTCAAAATCCAATAGAAGATTTTTTTTCTGTAAATATTTCTGGTGCGCAGCGTCTTGAAAATGGAAACACATTAATTTGTGAAGGAGCCTCTGGTCATTTTTTTGAAATCAACTCTGATAATGAAATCGTTTGGGACTATGTCAATCCAATCATGGGTGGCATTCCTGTCAGTCAAGGAGAGGCCATTTCTTCAAACGCTGTTTTTCGTGCAGAGCGTTATGCATTGGATTATCAAGCATTTGAAGGAAGAGACTTAGATGAAGGAGATCCGATAGAAATTGGCGAATTGGTTTTGCCTTGTCTGTCAGTAGCGGTAGAAGAAAATCTTCCTTTTGAGAAATTTGAAATTTATCCGAATCCTGCTAGTGAGGTTTTGAATATTGTTTTTGAAAATAATATTTCGGCGGAGGTAGAATTGTTTAATGCCGTTGGGCAGCTGGTGTTGAAGCTGAAAGTTAGGGGAGATTCTGAAATTGATGTAAGTGGATTTCAGTCGGGAATTTATTTTTTGGTGATTGAGGGTAATGGGTATGGTAAAGTTGTTATTCAATAGCCTTGACGGTATTGGTATGTGCTGTTTAGTTGGCTAAGGATTACTGAATACCTTATTTTTAATATTCTAATAAAATACCTTGCATACCCGTTCGAGATGAATTATTACTTTCTGTTTAATTAACGTTACAATCTTACCAATCTATATTTTTCTATTTTTTGGATGAAAATAAATACACATTTTAAATAAAAAAAACGTTCTCGGGTTAATGAATTAGCAGCTCCCTAATGCGAATCCCGACTCACCTCACTCCCAGACTTCCCCACCAAGAAATCAAGATCAGCCCCAAGATGCGATTGCTCCACATGATCAATATACATTTTCACATAACCTCTATTTTGACCAAGATCCAAGGGTTTCCAATCCGCTTTGCGTTTCGCCAATTCTTCTGCATCAACTAAAAGCTCAAGTTTTCGATTTGGAACATCAACCTCAATAATGTCTCCTTCTTTAATCAATGCAAAAGTTCCTCCTGCTGCAGCTTCTGGAGAAACATGTAGGAAGACCGTTCCGTATGCCGTTCCACTCATTCTTCCGTCAGAGATTCGCACCATATCCGTCACTCCTTTGTTTAATAATTTTGGAGGCAGACCCATATTTCCAACTTCTGGCATTCCCGGATAACCTTTCGGGCCTACATTCTTCAAGACCAAAATCGAGTTTTCATCTACCTCTAATTCCGGATCATCGATTCTTGCATTGTAATCTTCAATCGTTTCAAAAACAACCGCCTTTCCTTTGTGTACCATTAAAGATGGAGTAGAAGCAGATGGCTTAATGATCGCACCGTTCTCACAAATATTTCCTCTTACAACGACAATTCCAGAATCGTCTTTAAATGGTTTATCCAAGGTCGTAATCACTTCCGAATTATAGGACTCCGCATTTTTACAATTCTCCCCAAGAGTTTGTCCGTTTACCGTAAGGGCATTATTATTTAAATGTGGCGCCAATTCTTTAAGAACAACAGGTAGACCTCCTGCATAATAGAAATCCTCCATCATGTATTTTCCGGAAGGCATCAAGTTGGCCAACAGCGGAATCTTATTTGAAAATTTATCGAAATCATCAATCGTTAATTCAATCTCCATTCGACCAGCAATTGCAAGAAGGTGAACCACAAAGTTGGTGGAACCTCCAATAGCGGCATTGGACATAATTGCATTTTCAAAAGCTTCTCTGGTCAGGACTTTAGACAAAACCAAATCTTCTCTCACCATATCAACAATTCTATTTCCTGACAAATGAGCCAGCACTTTTCTTCTAGAATCTGCAGCAGGAATCGCAGCATTGCCAGGAAGAGAAAGCCCTAAAGATTCAACCATGCAGGCCATTGTTGAGGCTGTACCCATTACCGCGCAATGTCCGCTACTTCGACACATACATGCTTCTGCAAAATTCAAATCTTGCTTTGACATTTTTCCTGTTCTGTAATCTTCAGAAAATTGCCAAAGGTGGGAAGTCGCAATATCTTCTCCTTTCCATTTCCCCGTAAGCATCGCACCACCAGAGACCACCAATGTAGGCAAATCGACAGAGGCTGCACCCATCACGGTAGAAGGCGTTGTCTTGTCACATCCACATAATAACACGACTCCATCAACAGGATTGGCTCGGATACTTTCTTCCGTATCCATACTGGCCAAGTTACGATAAAGCATAGCCGTCGGTTTGATCAAAGTTTCACCCAAAGACATTACCGGAAATTCAACAGGAAATCCACCTGCTTCCCAAACCCCACGCTTGACATAATCTGCCAATTCCCTGAGATGGGCATTACATGGAGTGAGTTCTGACCAAGTATTACAAATCCCTATTACAGGCTTGCCCTCAAATTCTTTGGAAGGTATTCCTTGATTCTTCATCCATGCTCTATAGATGAAACCATCTTTACCGTCTCTGCCAAACCATTGCTGTGATCGAAGTCCTTTTTTCTTTTCCATGATAATTGCAATTGTGAATTTTCCTCAATGTAATCAAAAGGAGCATGAGATTTCAATACTTTCCTTGTAAAAATTTGAGGATTTATGAGAATGGATCTTTATGTAAAAAGCCTTCTTTATAAAAATGATGGTCGTGAGCCGGACAAGTTGATAGAAGAGTAAATGTCGGCCAATTATACAATTAAGCGTAATTCTCAGCAGGTTTTTAAATGGTTAGACTCCTGTGATAACTCTGTGATATTTGAACCTTTGATTGCTCCTATATTTGTTTTCGTATTCGCAAATAATTTTTTTTATTAAAAAATAAAACAATGAAATATTTAAAAAATTCTGTTCTATTGGCTTTAACGCTTTTTGTAGTAAGTGCTTGTAATAATGATGATGAGCAACCCATGGATACTACAAATGATTTGACTTTGAATTTTTCTGGATTAGAAAATCTAGGAAGTGATTATGCTTATGAAGGCTGGATTATGGTAGATGGCAGTCCTAAAAGCACAGGAGTCTTTAATGTAGATGACGATGGAAATTTGGACCAATCAACTTTTGCGATTGAAGCAGAAGATTTGGAAAAAGCAACGGCTTATATTTTAACAATTGAACCTTCACCAGATAGTGATCCTGCTCCAAGTGATGTACACATTTTAGCAGGAGATTTCAGTGGAGACAATGCTGGTTTGACAGTTGACCATGGAGCTGCTATTGGAACTGACTTTACAGCATCCACTGGAAAATATATACTAGCAACACCCACTGATGGTACAGATGAAGATGAGAATAGTGGAGTTTGGTTTTTGGATCTAAGCAGCGGTGCTCCAGCTGTAGGATTGGATTTACCAACTTTGCCAGCTGGTTGGGCTTATGAAGGTTGGGCAGTAATTGATGGAACACCAGTATCTACAGGAACATTTACTGACAATTCGGGTGCAGATGCTAAAGCTCCTTTTAGTGGTTCAGCTGCAGATGCTCCTCCATTTCCAGGAGAAGACTTTTTGTTAAATGCTCCATCAGGTTTGACTTTTCCTACGGACCTAGCGGGAACAACAGTTGTAATTTCTGTTGAGCCAAGTCCAGACAATAGTCCTAATCCATTTTTATTAAAACCATTGGTAGCGCCAGTTGCTGCAGATGCATTGGATCATGTGACTTATGATATGGGGAATAATGCAGAAGCGACGAATCCTACTGGAACTGCAAGAAGATAGAAAGAAATAAAAGAGAGGTAAAACAATTCTTTTGAAATTGATGTTTCTTCAGATTGAAAAAATAGAATTGTTTTATTTTGAAAACCGTAGTGCTTGTAACGAGCACTGCGGTTTTGTTCTTTGAGGAGTTTAAAAAAGTTTTAACTGACTGGGTTTTGCTCTTCGATTCCCCCGAATCGTTCTTTCACCAGGTCTATAATCTGCAAAGACTGTTCGGCCACCATGTTCTGAAGTTTCCTCCCATTCCTTGGCAATCAGTTCGTTGAGGTTTTCATTGGGTTGAAAATCTTGCTCAATACTTTTTGCCATTTTGTGCAAACTCTTTAAGGCTTCTTTTTTATCGGTAATGCCCAATTTGGCTCTTTGAATAGAACGATCGAAAGTATCAATCACTTTGTCGTAAACAAAAGTTGGAACAGGGAATGGATGTCCGTCTTTTCCACCATGCGCAAATGAGAAACGAGCAGGATCTTTAAATCGGGAAGGCGTCCCATAAATTACTTCGCTTACTAAAGTCAGGGATTGTAAAGTACGAGGGCCCAATCCTTTTGTAAGCAATAAGTTTTCAAAATCTTGAATGTCATTTTCGTAAGCAAAGGCCACCACACTACCCAAGCGTTTCATATCCACATTTTCCAATCGAACATCGTGATGAGCAGGTAAAATTAATTTTTTTATTTCATTTTGAACTCTGTCCGGATGCGTTGTTGAAATATCCAAAACGGCATTGCGGGTATGGTCTGCAGTTGTGTCGGTTAGATTTAAAATCAAACCTTGATTTTTACCATAGATAAAACTATGCGGATCATCTATGAAGGAATCCAAATCCTTAGAATGCCAATGATACCTTCTTGCATAACCAGTTTTGTCATTGAGACCTTGCTGAATAACGGCCCATTCTCCTTCATCCGTAACAACAAAATTGTGGAGGTAAATCTGGAAACCATCTTGAATGGCAGTACTGTCTACTTTTGCACTCAAGCGACTACAACGGGCGAGGTGATTGCCATCGAAGCCTGTCCTTTCTCCAACTTGAATTAATTCTTGCGGCGTTTTGCGAGAATGCTTGCCACGACCTCCACAGATGTAAATCCCTAAGTCTTTGGATATCGGATTTATGGATTTTTTAAGCGCTCCCATCACGGAAGTCGTAATCCCTGAAGAATGCCAATCCATGCCTAAAACGCAGCCTAAGGATTGAAACCACATGGGGTCACTCAAACGCTGAATTACTTCAGACTTGCCATATTCCAAAACGATGGATTCCAGAATCGCTCTGCCCAGCTTTGCCATTCTATTGGCAAGCCATGGTGGAACTTTTCCATAATGGAGTGGAAGGTCAGCGTGTCCGGATTGTCTCATACATACAAGTTAAAACATTTTATGGTTAAATAAAACATTATCAAAAACTAATTGTTTATTAAGTGAAGCTTGTTTTCGTCGAATTATGGCCCAAATCCGTCTTGTTTTGTTCACACTTTGATAAGGAATTGTCATATTGATTACAACAAGATTTAAAGAATTGTTAAATCCTCAGATACCGACAAACCAATAGACTTTTAAAGCGTCTTTATAGTACAGAAGAGTAGGGAAGGTTGACCATTAAATTTTGAGATCATGAAAGTTACATTCAAAACGAGGTTGGAAGCGATAGACTGGATTGCTAAAAAAGCGACTGATGAGGGCAGGTTTGAATTGATGCGAGAGCAGTTGATGTTTAATCAAATTTATACGGGTAGTCTCTTTCTAGATTTATCAAAATTGAAAGGAGAGGTTGCTTTGATTGATAAAAAGAAGCGCAAATAATATTCAGCATATATAATATACTCCCTTCGGATATCCCAAAAGGAGACCCAAAAACTAAGCCCTGGTATTCAATGCCAGGGCTTTATTGTTTTTATTAACCTCGTTCATTTGCTTTGCCTACTCTATATATTACGGCTATACAACGTCTGCTAAGATCTACTTCTCGTTCAAGCAAATCAGTATTTTAAACTGTAAAAAGGGCTACATTTCCTTCCTTATCATTGTTGTTAAGACTCGGATATTTAATTTTCATCGATAATTGAATTATAATTTTGAGAAATAGACTTAAGTTTGAGGACTATTTTACAAAACGAAAATTATGATTAAACGCAAAAGAACGACTTCTGCACTTCGATTTCTTCCTATTCTCCTTGCTTTGTTGGTTAGCACCATTTCATTTGGCCAAGAAGAAAATGAAAGAGATCATGGAATGCGCTTTGAGCAATTGGGAAGTACACTGCCTTCTCCCAATCAATACAGAGGAATTGATGGAGCTCCGGGACCAGAATACTGGCAGCAGAGAGCAGATTATGAAATAGATTGTACCCTTGATGTTGAGAAACAACAATTAATGGGATCTGAAAAAATTACTTATTACAATCAATCTCCAAATACCCTCAGATACATTTGGTTGCAGTTAGATGAAAACGAACATAATCCTAACGTTGATAAGCACCGATCCAAAACGACAAGTATTCGTAAAAATATGAGTGAACGTGCATTACGTGGATTAGAGCCTTGGAGAGAGTTGGATAAATTCGGCCACAATATTGAAGCCGTAACAGATGCAAGTGGGAAGGCCATGAAATACACCATCAACAAAACGATGATGCGAGTAGACTTGGCGCAACCTTTAAAAGCAGGGGAAAGTATATCGTTTAATATAAAATGGAATTATTACCTCATCGATAGAATGGACAACCCAAGTTGGGGTAGAGGAGGATACGAGTATTTTGAAAAAGATGACAATTATATTTTTACGATTGTTCAATGGTTTCCACGTCTATGCGTTTATAGTGATTTCGAAGGATGGCAAAATAACCAGTTTAATGGACAAGGAGAATTTGCTTTGAACTTTGGCAACTACAAAGTTAGAATGACTGTGCCAGATGATTACGTGGTAGGTTCAACAGGAGAATGCCAAAACTATAGCCAGACTTTGACCAGCACACAGATGGGCCGTTGGAAGCAAGCGCAGTCTGCAAAAGAACCTTTGCAAATCGTTACTTTGGCAGAAGCCAAGGCTATGGAAAAAGCAGATCGCTCTAAGACGATGAAGACTTGGGAGTTCCATGCTGAGAATGTTCGTGACTTTGCATGGACAGCAAGCAGAAAATTTGTTTGGGATGCCATGCCTCATATGACGGAAGAAGGAAAGAAAGTGATGTGCATGAGTTATTTCCCAAAAGAATCAGCTCCTATTTATGGAAAGTATTCTACCAAAACCGTTGCGCATACTTTAGAGGTTTATAGTAAATATTCTATTCCTTATCCTTACCCAGTAGCTATTTCTGTGGAAGCGGCGAATGGTATGGAATATCCAATGATTTGTTTTAACCCAGGACGTGCGGAAGAGGATGGTACTTATTCAGAAAACGCAAAGAAAGCTGCGATAACGGTCATCATACATGAGGTTGGGCACAATTACTTCCCGATGATCATCAACAGTGATGAGAGGCAATGGGCTTGGTTTGACGAAGGAATCAATACTTACATGCAATTTGTGGCAGAACAAGAATTTGATAACAACTATAAATCGGGTGAAGGAATTCCATCGAAGATTACGGATTATATGAAAATGCCGAAAAATAAGTTGGAACCGATCATGACCAATAGTGAGAATATTGAAAATTATTTCGCAAACGCCTATGACAAACCGGCTACTGCTTTGAATATTCTTAGAGAGACAGTGATGGGAAGAGAGTTATTTGATTTTGCATTCAAGGAATATTGCCGCCGTTGGGCTTTTAAACATCCAACTCCAGCTGATTTTTTCAGAACGATGGAAGATGCAAGTGGGATTGATTTGGATTGGTACTGGAGAGGTTGGTTTTTTGGAATCGATGCAGTAGACGTTTCTTTGGATAGCATTGATTGGTATAAGGTAGATTTGAAAAAGAACCCAAAGAAAACAGATCGAAGCTGGCCTTTGACTGCTGAAAAACCAGTAGAACATTTGACGCAAAAACGCAATCGCGAAATGGGTGTTGATTTTGCAGTTGAAAAAGATACTTCTCTAGTAGATTTTTATACAAACTATAAACCTTGGGAAAATCCTGATACCACTTTAAAAGGAGGCGCAGTTTTGTATGATGAAGTTTTTACAAAAAAAGAGAAAAAAGAATTGTTTGGAGATAAGAATTATTACGAATTGCATTTTAGCAATAAAGGTGGTCTGGTAATGCCCGTGATTATTGAATGGACTTTTGATGATGGCACCACAGAAATAGAAAGAGTACCTGTTGAGATTTGGCGTAAAAATGAGAAACAATTTTCAAAAGTCTTTGTCAAAGATAAAGAGGTGAAAGGCATCGTGATTGATCCCTATGCCGAAACAGCGGATATAGATGTCAGCAATAATAATTGGCCAGTCAAAGAGTTGCCAAGCAGATTTAAAGTTTACAAAAAACACAAGATGAAAGAGTCTTTAAATCCAATGCAACGAGCAGCAGGCAAAACGATCAAACCTTAAACAGGTTATTAAGTAGATAAAAGAAAACGGGTAGTCAAATTGATTTTGGCTACCCGTTTTTTATTGAAGTTGTAAAAGTCAATGTCATTCCTTTTTTAAAAAAGTCCGCAATGTTTTTCTCACCAATTTATCCACTTCTCTGTTATAATTATGCGTAGCTGTTTTTCTTTGATGCGCTTTTACTTTTGTAAAAGAAAGGTTTTTATTTTCCAATAATTCAAATATTTGTTTGAGCAAATCATCGTTGCGTATAAGCTTTCCTGTTTTAGTTTTAAAATTGGATTGTTGGAGTTTCACTTTTCGAGCAGGCAGGCCAACTAGGTATTGACTATCTGTGAAAACAATTATTTCTGATGCTGAATATTGGGTTTTGTCTAAATGATGAATCGCATTAATGGCTGCAAGCAATTCCATTCGATTGTGTGTTGTATCTTTTTCGACACCGCTCAATACCACCTTTTCTTCTTGTAATAAAAGAATTGCTGCCCAAGCGCCAATGTTGGTCTCAACATCACATGACCCATCCGTGTATAGGTGTAAAGGAGAATGGCTCAAGCGAGGTTACTGCTTTTTAACTGTTCAATATAGTCATATTGCAAATCTTCATGCATGCCACTAATCGCCTTGTTGATTTTCTTGATTTGGCCCTCATACATATTGGTGAGTACTCTGCTTCTCCACAATGGGAACTTTCCTTCTTTTACCAATTCACAAAAGTGAATCCTTAACTCAACTTCTGTTTCTTTTTTACCAGAATATCGAACACATTTATCTAAGTATCGAATAATTTTGCGCAAACTCTTTTTGGTGTAATAAACAGAAGCGCGATTCATAATATTCATCTGATGCTCAATTTCGTCTTTAATCGTTTGGATGTAACGGGTTTCATTTTCAGATTCAAAGATCAAATAAGTCAGCAATTCTTTATTCTCTTTCTTGTATTTCGTCAATCGGAGGCATAGTTCAAGAAGCTTTGGTTTGTCCAAAACAGAAAGTTCTTTTTTGATATCAGCGAGAGAAGCAGCTTTCATGTAGTATAAGTTTTAAAGAGATAGAATATCCATTTCTAAATCCTAAAAGTAATTCATTTAAAGGTAGCACAAAAAACCATATTAGCTTTTTATAAAAAAAAATAGATCGAAGAAGTAGTAATGAAGAAAGGAATCTAACCTTTGAATTTGTTCTAAATAGTAGCCATTTTTACCAATTAAACAAAAGCACGATCCAGAATATCCACTCTTACTGAAAATTGATTAATTTAGACTTCTAATTTGACCCATATTCGCCCCACATACCATGTTTAAAAAGAAATCAATAGAGGAACAGATTCAAGAGCTTCGCGAAGAAAATAAAAGGCTACGCGAAGAAAATCGAGCACTTGAAGGATTAAGGCCTAAGAAAAAGAAAGGATCCCGAGCAAGAAGTTGGTTGAAAAGAACCGGGACCAATTTGGTTGTGGGTAAAGGCCTCAGGAACAGTATCCGTAAGCTTTATAGCGAATTGCCTGGAGATGTTCAAAAGGATACCGTTGCAGATGTCTCTGGATACCTCATTATGCGCTTGACTCGAATTGGCATTTTTACCCTACTCATAGCGATCATTCCCCTTTTTGTTCTCACCCTTCAAACCCTTTTTCTAAGTGTTCAAAATAATAAAATTGATAAACAGAATTCTTTGATATTTAGTCAAAACAGAAGACTGGATCAGCAAATTCATCTCGAAGAAGGAAATAGGAGAAGTTCATTTATCTTTCTCATGAGTAATATTATGGATAAGATTGATGAAGAATTAAAAGACAACCGACCCGGAGATCGCTCTTTGAGTAATGAATTGATTGGGCGAATTGTTTCCTTGAGTCAAGCATTGCGCCCTTACCGATATTTGGAAGAAGACGAATTAATTGTGCGCCAATTAAGCCCCGAAAGGGGACAGTTTTTATATGCCTTGATCAACAGTTATCTTTCCAAAGATTCTTACGAGAAAATATTTGATGGCGCTAATTTCAGCTATTCAGATTTGAAAGAATCGAACTTCAGTGGCGCTCATTTGGTTGGTGCTAATTTAGCGTATTGCTATCTGCCGAATGCGAATTTTGAAAATGCGAATTTGGGTTATGTAGATTTTAGCAATGCAGATTTGTCTCATTCTTCTTTTGAAAATGCTTATATGTCTGGTGCTAACTTTCTGGAGGCGAATTTGAGTCATACCAAGATGGTTGGAGTTAAAGCGGAAAGTGCGAATTTCTTTGGTACTAATTTATCCAATACTAAAATCTCCGGAGATTTTTCTGCGATTAACTTAGATGGCGTAAAATTGCAAGGTGCCGATTTGGGCTTTGTGAATTTGGAGAATTCTTATTATACGGATTCCATTTGGTTGGATACGTTGACAGAAAATGTGGTAAAAGGAATTGAAGAAGTGAAATTTAGTTATTCTGAAAAAATAATTAGAGATACCATTAGTGTTGGCTCAAGAGATTCTATAAACCAAAAAGTTTCTGCCCTTTATGTTTTGGTTTTTAATGAAGGGATAATAATGGAAAAAGAAGCCTGTGAAAAAACAGTTAAGCAAATCATTAAAAGCAATAATGGTGTGCGAAGGCATGGTAAAAAAGCAAAAAGTTCTGGAGACAGTCAAATCTTTATTCCCGTTTCAAGTATCTATGGAACAGAAAATGGACGAGTGCAAAAAGACTCACTTTATGTTTATAAAATTTCAACTGAAAATAAGCAGCAATTCGAACCATTCATGACGGTCCGTTTTAATCCTAGAACCGGTGTATTGGAAAGAAGGGATAAAAATGGTGTGGTGGAAGAAATGTTTTACGACACGGACCTTTTTGAAGAATTGGATTATCCATGTAAAGGATTTCCGGATACCTTGCTTGTTCAACAATTGGTTTTGCCAGATACTACAACCACTTTGTAAAGTTTGTTGAGAAAAAAGGAAGAACCCGTCAGTGGTGACAGGTTCTTGGCAATCATTAGTTATGGTAGATTAATAAAATCTAAAAAAAGTGCTAAGACATAAATGGGTATACATTAATTAAACTGTTACTTATTTTTGACCTAGCACTTACTTACACTTGGTTTTATAAGGCAGAAAAATATAGACTTAATTCTCCGTTTTAATCCTTTTATTTTCATCTTCCATGCCTGTTTTTCTCTTACTGCTTTTGACAGCTTTATTTCCGATCAGGTAAGAAAAATTCACTTTGACTCTTCGGCTATCCCAGCCTCCACTTCCAGACATGATCAATCCTCCAAACTCTGAATTCATAGACCAGACCTGCGTTTTGAAAATATCACTAAATGACAATTTGATATTTCCGTTTCCCTTGAGCACCTTCTTTTGTATTCCAGCATCAAGAGACCACATGTCTTCGGTTTTGAAGTTCGCTCCCCAGACACTAGGAGAGGAATACCAACCAGAAACTTCTAGTGAAAAATCCATCGGCAAACGGAAAGTGTGTTGGTTGTAAAGACTAAAAGCTGTTACATTGATATCCACTACCTTTCCATCACCATAATCCGCCTTGTTGCGCCGATGGTACCCGGATAAACTTGTATATGTATTCCACCACTTTGCTAAAGGAACTGCTCCACTCAATCCCAATTCAAAATCACTTTGAGAATCAAGGTTGAGCCAAGTGATGTAAGTCGCATTGATATTGTCTGGAGCCTGATCTGTTATTCTTGTGATTAAATCCTTAGTATGGCTGTATCTAAAAGTTGTATTGATAGAATAGTTGTACGTATGAGTCAACTGTATACTGTTGGTATATTCAGGATTCAAAAATGCATTCCCTTGCTCAAAAGTAAGCTCATCCAAAATGCTCTTAAAAGGATTTAAATCTTGATACGACGGTCTGTTTATACGACGACTGTAATTCAATTGTAAACTATTCTTTTCATTGGCTTGAAAAGTGACACCAGCTGAAGGAAAGAAGTTGGTGTAATTCCGTTTTACATCTTTATCATTGACAGGCTGTGAAGTAGTCAAATTGCCTTCAGAATTGGTCTGCTCTACACGCAGGCCTACCTGAGTATCAAATTTCCCAAACTTCTTATTGTAGTTGACATAGGCAGCATTTACATTTTCAGTATACTTGAAACTATTGCTCCTGTCCGCGTTGAAAAATCTGTTTTCACCACTTACGTTATACCAATCGAAAGTATTGTCAGTCACGACATATGCACTCTTCGCTCCAAGGCTCAAGGCTCCTTTCCAAGCAGGCATTTCGTAATCCAATTTTAAAGTATAAATGTCTATATCTGTCGGAGCTTCATTATAATAGTTTCGAATACTCAAAGCTTCTGTTTCCGTACCATCAAAATAAGTATTCGGTAAATTATCGCTCGATGTGTTTCGGAACATTCCATAATCCGCATCAATATTCAAGGTTTTGTCATTCCCTGCATCAAAACGATAATTCAAATTAAAGTTTAAATTTTCGCGATCGAAAGTTCCATTATTGTTTGCGATTAGAATTGAGTCAATTCTATTGTTGGAGATGGTTGAAATTTCTGATCGATTTTGACTAGAGTTTTCACCATCAGATAAATAACCGTTTATAATGACACCAACTGTACTCTTTTTATTTAAGTAGAAATCTGCTCCAGCTTTGAAATTATGTCCATCCCAGGAATCTTCCAATCTATTGTCATTCACAATTCTATTTCCATTCTGTTGACGGTCTAGAAGTAAGAAGTTATAATTCTCTCCACTATTGTAACCATAAGTTCCAAAAACATTCATATTCTTGTTTCGATAGTTTGTACTCACAGAACCGTTGTAACGCATTTTACTGCCTTGAGAATAGCCTAGGTTTATATTTGCATTAGAACCAAGACCTTTGTCTTTTTTCATTTTAATATTGATGATTCCCGCGTTACCTTCCGCATCATATTTTGCAGACGGATTGGTGATAATTTCTATTAAATCAATTTCTGAAGCCTGTATCGTTTTCAATTGCGCCGCTAAATCCGAAGCAGAAAGTGGAGATGGTTTTCCGTCGATATACACTACAACACCAGCCTTTCCAAGGATCGTAACATTGTCATTGTTGTCAATGACTACACCCGGCGCTTTTCTCAATAATTCAAACGCAGTATTGCCAGTTGCATTGATACTACCATCGACATTGAAAACCATTTTACCCGGTTTTAATTCAAGCAAAGGTCGCTGTGCTGTTACTGTGACTTGCTCCAATTCATTGCCTGGAGGATTCATCGTGATGTCCGATAAAACTAAATCTTGACCTGATTTCAATTGGAAGATTTCGCCACTGAATTCTGGCAATCCAACATAACTGATGCGGATGTAGTAATTGGCAGCAGCAATGTTTGTAAAAGTAAATGAACCATCGTCGCCAGTCATTTCTAATTTTAAAATGGTACTGTCTGCACCATTGTGGAGTATGACACTAGCGAATGCCAATCCTTTCTGTTCTGCATCTAAGACGATGCCCTGTAATTTTTGAGATTGTTGTGCTGTTGCGAGATTCATTGCAAGAATGAATAGCATAGCGGTGCTAAAGAAATTTTTCATTTCTGGTTTTAGTTTTGATAGCTTATAAGCATCTTTCAATGCCCTTAAATGATGAAGTATTAAAAACGATTTAAGTCAGCTTTAAATCGGATACTTGCAAATGTAGGAGTGGTTACGAGTTTCTACTATTTTTATCGACGAGTAGATAATTTTTTCGGTTAAAGCGAATTAAGATTCACTCAATTGACGATTGAAAAACAGAAATGTTACTTTTTGAATTTGAAAAAAGAGGATCAGTTCATGATCCCAGTATCGAATGCAAACTTTACAATATCAGCAGTGCTACTGAATTTTAATTTCCTTTTGACATTCTTGCGATGGGTCTTTACGGTGTTTTCACTAATGTGAAAAAATACAGCGATATTCTTATTGGTATATCCTTGGGCGATAAGACTAATAATATCGACTTCCCGTCTGGTCAGTTTATAACTCTTTAAAAATTCAGATAAAAATTTTGGGTTTATTGGATAGGTAAGGTTTTCTTTTTTGCTTTCTTGGATTTGATTTTGGATGATGGTTTTACCGCTGAGTACATCATTAATTGTAGCTATTAATTCTTCCTTAGAAAAATTTTTATGGATGAAAGCATTGGCACCACTATTAATGGCAAGGGTTGAATATTGATGGCTACTAAAACTGGTTAAAATGATAATTTTAATAAGGGAATCTACATTTTTGATGGGTTGAATAAGTGCTAGACCATCTTCCTTTGATAAGTTTAAATCCAATAAAATCAAATCAAATTTAGTTTTATCGATCAGGCTAAACATTTCTTTGCTGTCCTTGCAACAGGCTATTTTAAATTTGTCTTCGGTACTCAGCAAAGCCTTCAAGCCTTGTGAAAAAAGTTCGTGGTCGTCAATTATTAGTATGTTGATTTTTCCCGCCATTGAAGAATTGATAACAATTAGTACTACTCCTGATTTTGTAATCGGGTTTTGTTACTCACCTTTTTTTAACAATAGCTATTAATAAGCTAGAGAAGTTCTCAGTACTTGTGCTTGTTCTAGAGTAAGACGAAAGTGGGACGGTAGATTAAGTATGATACCCACAAGTGGGTATTTTCGCCTAAACAAATTTAAGCTTTAATTCGGCATTTCCAAAAATAGTGAATTCTTTCCTGCGAAAATATATTGTGATTTAATCCTTAGAAAGTCTTTTTTCGGAAGGGATATAGAAAGGAGACCTTTTTCATTTCTATAGCTTCTTACCTTCCTAAGTTCAAGCATATTATAATATTTTACTATATTTGAAAGGAATCAAAACGAATCTTTTTAAAAAGTACATAAGCTTTTTTAAAACAGGTACCAACGGATTTTTTTACTACGATATTTTAATTTCCATTTGATAACCCCTAACTTTTAACCAAACATGAGTAAGATTACAATCAATTCAGGGAAGGGAAAACTTATCCTTAAGAAGAGCCGACGCTTGGTTGGACTCAAATCCAAAAAGAAAAAAGATTTTAAAAAATCCTCTTTTGTAAAAGAAGAAGTATTTCACAATATAGGTGGCTTTAATGTGGTAACACTGGACAGAAAACGAAGCTCACTGGACAACAAATTGGATGAAGTACGCAAAAAAAGAGATGTAGATTCAGGAACACATGTGTATCACGTTGAAGGAAGTAAAAAACCACTGGTTCCCACAGGAGAAATTTATATTCTCTTTCAAGAAGGAACAAATAAAGAAGAACAGCTAATGGTGCTCGACGAATTCAAACTAGAAATGGTGGAACGTCGTGATAAAAACTTGATCATAGCAAGTGTTACAAAAAAATCTGCCAATCCATTAAAAGTAGCACAAGCAATGGAAGCAATTTCATTGGTGAAATCTGCCGAGCCGGACTTGGATACCTACGTTGACGAATACGATCTTATAGAGCCTAATGATGCATTGTTAAGCCACCAATGGCATTTAAAAAACGATGGAGTATTAGTGGATTCCAATCATCGGATTACAAAAGGAGCAGATGCAAAAGTCCTTGACGCTTGGAATCGGCTAGGAAATATGGGAAGCAATAAAGTCGTTGTTGCCGTGATTGATAATGGATTTGATTTAACTCATCCGGATTTAAAAAATAAAGTTCACAAACCATTTGATTTGTGGAACCAGAGCAATAATATCGAGCAAGGGAACCCGACCTTTACGCATGGTACACCTTGTGCAACGGTTGCCGTAGCTGCTTCCAATGGCGAAGGCATTGTAGGAGTTGCCCCAAACGCTAAATTCATGCCCATCAGTGGGACTTCATTTAGCCTGAGAGCCACAGAGCAAATGTTTGATTATGCCATTGACAATGGTGCTGATATCATTTCTTGTAGTTGGGGATCGACCAACCCTTCTTTTACATTAAGTCCTTTGAAAGAAGCTGCGATCGCAAAAGCCGCTTCCAAAGGCCGGAAAGGAAAAGGTTGTATTATTCTATATGCTGTAGGAAATGATGATTTGGATTATGTAAGTTTTTACGCAGCACATCCTGACGTAATTGCTGTAGCCGCAACCACAAGCAAAGACCGACACGCAACTTATTCTAACAGAGGAAGAGAAGTGACGATTTGCGCACCTTCGAATGGCGATTGGCCCATCACTGCTGGGAGAGCCTGGTGGGATGATGGAGTCTCTATTTATAGCGGACAATTTAAATGGTGGATCGATGGTGTAAATCGCGGAGATCAATACAAACACTTTGGAGGCACCTCAAGTGCCTGCCCGCTTGTCGCTGGCGTTTGTGCCTTAATCCTTTCAGCCAATCCTGATTTGACTGCTGCGGAAGTAAAAGACATTTTGATGACAACGGCTGATAAAATAGGATCACCTTCAGAATACTCCAACGGACATTCTCTTAAGTTTGGTTATGGCCGTGTAAACGCAGACCGAGCAGTTGCAGAAGCATTGCGACGCAAGGATGGAGTGTTAGGGAATCCAGAAGTCGAAACGCCTGTAGCGAAGGGAAGAGGACTATTTCAGTTCAATGTAACGAAGCAAGAGAATAAAGGCTTTGGTGTTCAAATTGGTGCTTTCGCAGAATATGGAAACGTACTTATCCAAGCCGAAAAATTACAAAAACAATTCAACGAAAAAATTATAGTAAGCATCAATGAACTGGATGGCAAAACAGTTTATAAAATCGTGGTCGGCGCAATGACTCGAAAAGCAGATGCCAGAACATTACACTCTAAAATGAAAAGCGCAGGAGTGAATGGTTTCATTAGAAATCTCAAAGACTTACTCTAAATTAATACGCTTACCAAAATAAGGGAAAGGACACAAAAGGAATCTTTTTGCTTATACAAAAACCAAACGCGATTAATTTTATCAAAGATAAAATACCTTCTGTGTCCTTTTGTCTTTTACGGTAGAAGAACTCCTGTATTCTCCTGTGCCCCTTCTGTGCCTGCCTGCCGTCAGGCAGGGTTCAATTGCGTTAAATCGTCAATCTCCACCCACTTGCATACAAGCCCTTCCTTCCTTACCTTTGCAGCACATTACAAATTGAATATTTATGTCCAATAAAAAAGTAGCTGATTTAAGGCAAGATTACCAATTGGATAGTCTTGAAATAAATAAAGTCCACAACGATCCGATTCAGCAATTCGATGACTGGTTCAAAACAGCACTGGATTCCAATACTCCAGAACCCAATGCCATGATTTTAGCCACTGCTGATACCAAAGGCAGGCCCTCCGGCCGTGTTGTCCTTTTGAAAGGATATGACGAAAGAGGATTTGTTTTTTACACCAATTACGAAAGTCGAAAAGGAAAAGAATTACTTGAAAATCCATTTGCAGCTTTGGTTTTTAATTGGTTAGAACTGCAAAGACAAATTAGAATAAACGGAACGGTTACTAAGTTGGATGAATCGAAGGCCTTGGCTTATTTTCAAAGCCGACCCAAAGGCAGTCAAATCGGTGCTTGGGCTTCTCCGCAGTCACAAGTAATTGAAAATCGATTGGTATTAGAAAATAATGTTGCTGAACTTATTAAGGAATATGAAAATCAAGAAGCGCTACCCAAACCTGAACATTGGGGAGGCTTTTTAGTGAAACCAGAAAGCATAGAGTTTTGGCAAGGACGATCTTCCCGATTGCATGATCGTTTGCGCTATCAACAAGTAGAAGGACTTTGGAAGATTGAACGCTTGGCTCCATAATACTTTGTCCATATCTAAATTGAATTTACAACCATGTCTATTGAGATCAAGAATACTAGAGAAATTACGCAGGAACAAGTTTTGGAATTGTATACTTTGAACAAGTGGTCCGCAGCTGAAAAACCAGATATACTATACAAAGCATTGATGAATTCGGAGGAACTAGTAAGTGCCTGGGACGGAGAACAATTGGTTGGATTAGGCAATGCCATTTCCGACGGTTACCTCGTCGTATATTATCCTCACATGCTGGTGCATCCCGATTGTCAAGGAAAAGGAATCGGTTCTAAAATACTTTCAAGACTTCAAGAAAAATACAAAGACTTTCATATGCAGATATTGGTGGCAGATGGTAGAGCGATTGATTTTTATGGTAAAAATGGTTTTGAAAAAGCTGGAGAAACCCAATCGATGTGGATTTACAAAGGCAAAGAGCATTAAATCGCACTTCGTATCAGGGGAATTTATTCCCCTGCATAACACTGTAAATAGTAGCTTTAGCATTTAAAAAACAACACCCCTCAACTCGATCCAGAATGGACATCATTCAAAAATTAAAATCAAGGCTGGACGATTTTCACCTCAATTTGTGGAATAAGAATTTGACTTTAAATCGAAATGAATTCTTAAAAGTTGAAGGCAGTACTGACACTAATATTTACTATGTAGAATCTGGGACCTTGAGAATTTTTATTCAAGATGAAGCAGAGGAGCATACCATAAGATTTGGCTATAAAGGAAATATTGTCGTCGCGCTGGACAGTTTTATTACTGGGAATCCATCGGTGTTTTATATTCAGGCATTGAAGAGCTGTCAATTGAAAGTGATGCCCAAAAGTAATTTCGAAAAATTTCTTCAATACGATCCGGATCATGTAATGATGTGGACAAAGTTAATGGAAGGTTTAGTTTATCAACAATTGGAAAGAGAGATAGACCTCTTGACCTCATCTCCAACAGAAAGATATAAACGCGTATTGAAAAGAAGCCCAAACCTCTTCCAAGAGGTCCCGAATAAATACATTGCCTCTTATCTAAGAATGACTCCTGAGACGATTTCTCGAATTAAAAAGAAAACATAAATCTTATTTTTTTTCAGAATCTAAAAACCTTGATTTCAATCAATTTTTTTCTAAAAGCAAATGCTGAACTTGTGATTAATTAAAAGATCAGAATTTCTGACAAACTATTTTTTTACAAAAAAAAATAAAGAAATGAAATTTGAAACAGCAGATTTAATCGAAGATCTAATTGATCGTACCAAGGGCGTTTTAAACAAAGTAGAAGGGTTTAAATTGCTTTCTAATGAAGAGTTGAATTGGAAAACGAATGAGGAAAGATGGAGCATTCTTGAAAACATTCAACACCTCAATCTTTATGCAGATTTTTATGTTCCGGAAATGAGGAAGCAAATCCTCAAAGCAAAAGAAGATGCGAACAATGGTACTTTTAAAAGCGGATGGCTCGGTAATTATTTTGCCAATAGCATGCTTCCGAAGGAGCAGTTGAATACCATGAAGACTTTCAAAGAAATGAATCCTTTAGGAAGTGAATTGGATAAAGGAACTTTGATAAAATTTACCAATTACCAAAAGGAAATTCTGGATCTTCTAAATAAAGCAAGAAAGGTGAATTTGTCAAAAGTAAAAACAGGAGTCACTATTTCCAACTGGATAAAATTGAAATTGGGCGATACTTTTAGAGTGGTCATTTATCACCACCAAAGACATATGGTACAATCTGACAAAGTGAGAATCAATTATAAAAAGTACCAAAAGGAATTGCGACTAGAAGAAACATCAAAAAATTAGACTTTATAAGACCAATAAAAAAGCCTCTTCGAAATATTTTCCGAAGAGGCTTTTTATCAATAACTTTAATCATTTGTGTTAACAAAAATGATCAAAAGCCATTTTAAGATTCTGTGCAATAATTTCTGCAGATCGACCTTCGATATGATGTCTTTCCAAGAAATGAACAACCTTTCCATCCTTAAACAAAGCTATTGCAGGTGAAGAAGGAGGGTAGGGTAGAAGATGTTCTCTTGCTTTTTCAGTAGCGCTTGCGTCTACTCCAGCAAAAACGGTAGCCATTTGCATTGGTTTCTTTTCATTATCCAAAGCCATTTTGGCACCAGGTCTTGCATTCGCAGCAGCACAACCACATACAGAGTTAATCACAAGAAGCAAAGTCCCTTCCTTTCCTATTGCAGCATCTACTTGCTCAGGCGTTTGTAAGGCATCAAACCCTGCTGATGTCAATTCTGCACTCATTGGAGCAACTAATTCTAAAGGATACATACTTTTTTTATTTAATGTGAACTATTATTTTTTAAATTTGACTTATTACTTTAGGTGAATATGAAGTTTTTAAACCACTTTTTTTTAAAACAGCTTGGTTAAAAGCCGTTTAAACAAAAATAAAGTATTTATTTGAATTATTCTACTAACTAAGTCTTATCCAAATTAAGACAAACTGAATACACATTTTGTTTAAACCAATAAACTTAAAGTTTGAAGGCTTATTTTGAGTATTAATTTGCCTAATAGAAGAAGATAACAATAGAAACAATGATAAATAAAATAGCTTTAGTTTTCTGTACCATTGGACTGTGCATCATGCTTTCCTGTGATTCTGATAAATTACCTCCCCAAGAAACGCTTGATTGTGGAACGAACGATTATACCTATGATGCGAATGTAAAAGCAATTATTGACGCGACCTGTGCTTATACAGACTGTCATGTTTCGGGATTCTCGGATGGAGATTTTACGAATTATGCAGGAATGGTTAGCCGTCTGGACAATGGAAAAATTACGGAGCGGGTTTTAGAAAAGAGAGACATGCCACCGGATTATGCCGATGGTCCAACCGTCTTGTCAGACGAGCAAATTAAAATATTTACTTGTTGGATACAATCAGGTTTTCCAGAAAATTAAACCTACTTTGATCGAGTACTTACTTCAATAAACTAATATGAAACGATTCTTACTTCTCCCAATTCTGCTTTTCACAACCTGCTTTCTTTTTGCACAAGAAACAGAAAATACCAATGTCCAAGGTACATTCAAAGACACCCGAGTGATCAACTCTCATACTGTAGAAACAGTACAGGCGAGAAAATTAGATTTTCGCATCGGCCACCGTTTTGGAGACCTCAACGGTGGGTGGAATACTTTTTATGGATTGGAAAATGCAACAGACGTCTTGTTCAGTTTTGAATATGGAGTCAAAGACAACTTAACTATAGGATTGTCAAGAACCAAAGGAGCAGGGCCATTGAAAGCATTGCTTAATGGAAGTGCAAAATATAAAGTGATTTCTCAGAAAACGCAAAACGGATCTCCGGTGTCTATTACTTTGATGGCCTTGGCAACCGCCTCAACGGCTAATAAAAGTGCAGTACCAGATTTAATCAATAGTTTTGAAAAATCATCTCATCGGTTTGCTTATCATTTTCAAGGAATTATTGCTAGAAAGTTTTCTGATGGTTTTTCATTTCAAATTATGCCGGGCTACACCCATCGAAATATCGTGACCAACGAAGATGAAAACGGGCTGTTGAGTTTGGGGTTTGCAACTCGAATTCAATTGACTAAAGTCATTGGTTTTATTGCTGATTTTACTTACCCATTCTCAAGCTTTAGAAATGACAATGATTATTATCCACCTTTTGGAGTAGGTATTGAAATTGAAACAGGCGGGCACGTCTTTCAAGTAAACTTTACCAACGCATCTGGAATTATGGAAACGGATTATATTCCGAATACACAATCCAATTGGGGAGACGGAGAATTTCGTTTAGGCTTTACGATTTCAAGAATGTTCAATTTGTAAACGACGTAAGCCACTTGTAGCTGCGAGGGCATTATTAAGGTGAAACCCAACAATGGATGATTTAGCTAAAGATACAAGCTCCAGAGGAGCGACATCTTTGTATCCCAGTTCAAAATTCAACGATTAAGCTCCGTAGGTGCGATACCTAAAATTTCAAAGACATGAAAAAGATTATATTAGTTTCCACGCTATTCGCAGGCTTCATTTTGTGTACTTCCCTTATTGTACCGCAAAAGGAGAAAATAGGATTTGATAGCAAAACAAAAGTTTGGGATGTCCTTAAATTTTTCGGAGAACCAATGCCCAATCATTCCATCAATCCATCCATGAAAGAAGCGAGTGTCGATAAAGGCCGTGATCTTGTTTTAAAAGGCATTACAACAAAACCAGGTGGAGGTAAAATCAATAAGCAGAGCAAACATTTCGTCTGTACTTCTTGTCACAATGTAGTACAAGAAGATCCTGACTTAAGTAATCCCAATCCAGAAGATCGATTGGCTTTTGCACAAAAAAATAAATTGCCTTTTCTACAAGGAACCACCCTTTATGGTGCAGTAAACAGATCAAGTTTTTATAATGGAGATTACGAAAAGAAATATGGCAAACTGGTCGAGCCAGCACGGAATAATTTAAGAGAAGCTATTCAACTTTGTGCAGTAGAATGTTCACAAGGAAGAAAATTAAACCACTGGGAATTAGAATCTGTCTTAGCCTATTTATGGACACTTGGTTTAAAATTAGAAGACTTAAACCTTTCCAATGCACAATTGGATGAAATCAATGACCTCGCCAACGACGGTGGAGACGGAAAAAGCCAACAAAGAATGAGAGACCTGTTGAAGAGCAGATATGTGTCAGGTTCGCCAGCACATTTTGTTGCACCACCTTCTGATCGCAAAAAAGGAAACGGCCTAAAAGGCAATCCAGATAATGGAGCATTGATTTATGAATTGAGCTGTCAGCATTGCCACAAAGACAAAAGATATTCTTATTTTAATTTGGATGACAGTGATTACTCTTTCAAACACCTTAATAAGCATTTTCCAAAATATACCCGCTATTCCGCTTACCAAGTTACGCGCTACGGTACACCTCCTATGAATGGAAAAAAGGCTTATATGCCGCAGTACACCGTTGAGAAATTAAGTGAACAACAACTCGCAGATTTGCGGGCCTATGTTGAAATGAAAGCCGAGTAGAATGAGTTTGTAAGAACCATCTAATATGTCTGGATGGAAAGTTAAACGAACGGTGAAAGGTTGACCACGAATTGACGGATTTAAGATCGAACGAACGTTGTTGTTGTTCTTGTTTAGTATTATCCTGCCAATTCTAAACATCTTATAAATCCTGTTCAAACAAAAAAAGGAATCTAATCCGTAAAACCAAAAGAATCACGTCCCAAGAAAAACCGAAAGACACACGATATTCGAAAACCAAAAGAATCACGTCCTAAGAAAACCAAAAGACATACGATTTTCGAAAACCGAAAGAATCACGTCCTAAGAAAAACCGAAAGACACACGATATTCGAAAACCAAAAGAATCACGTCCTAAGAAAAACCAAAAGACACACGATTTTCGAAAACCGAAAGAATTACGTCCTAAGAAAACCGAAAGACACACGATTTTCGAAAACCAAAAAGAATCACGTCCTAAGAAAA
>CALIAG010000056.1 GCA_938041325.1 uncultured Saprospiraceae bacterium
CAAAGATATTTAGCCTTAACTTAATCTTTAGTTATTTCTAATAAAATTATTTTAAATATTTCTTCATGTTCTCAACATCTACTAAAATCTGATTTATAACCATTTTATAGGATGCTTCAAAGTCATTTTTAGTCTGTTGTACCTTTACTGCAGATGTACTTATTTGAGATTTCATCGCTTCCATATCTTTTTGGTGCGTCTCAATTTCTTTGCTTAATTTCTGAATTTGCTCTGCTTTTTGACGAATGGACATCTCCATCTTCTTGATTCCATCTTGCTTTCCATCAATCTGTTTAGATTTTTGATTCGCTAAAGCTTGTCCAAATTTCTGTTCTTCTGTTTGTAAAGCTTTTATATAATGTTGAGCTGTTTCGATTAAGTATTTGGGGCTAGCACCCATGGTTTGTGCCATTGCATAAGCGGATTGATATCGGGTCTGGTCATCCATCGACATTTTCTTCAAAGACTGCAATGATTGTTTAAATTCCAAATAATCGAAACCATCGATATTATTTTTTTCCAAAGCTCCGAGTAAAATTTGGGTGAATTTCTCTGTAACTTTTCCTTTGCCAGCCGCAACAGGTTGAACATTTGTGTTTGAAGGCGCGGTACCTTGCGCAGTCGGAGCTGTCTTTTTAACTGGACTTTTTGTTGACTGTTCAACTGTTTTCTTCTCGGATTTTCCATCATCTACGATGAAGATGGATTTCAATTTTTTTAACATAAAGTTCTTAAGACTGTTAAAGAAAGTTAAACCTTGTTCCTTCCCTCAAAATTAGGCGTCTAAATAGCAAACCATAGGAGGTTTAGGAAATAGTACAAAGTAAGAAAAAATAGATTAATTGTACAACTTTCTAATCATTTAGTAAATTGCGTCAAATCTTGCTTTAAAAGCTGTTTTACAACGTAATTTATAGAATGAAAAATCTACATAAGCCTTTAATACTTTGCTTTGGACTATTTCTTGCCGCTTGTGGAACAGATCCTCAAACCGCTTCTGAGGTAAAAACAAGCGAACAAGTCGAATTGATTACAAAAAAGGACACTTTTTTGCATGAAATGGATGAAATGATTAAAGAGCTGGATGAAAATGGCAAAAAAGTAGATAAAGCCTTAGAAAAATTAAAAGAACAATTTGAAAATTAACTCTAACATACAAGTTGTAAACCCACGAATCACAAGGAGTTAACCTGTTAAACACTAAAAAAAATTATTATGAAAAATTTGAAATTTTTATTCGCAATAGCCTTATTTTTTGCAGTTAGTGTACAAAGTGCTGATGCACAAAGTACACCTGCTATCCAAAAGGCTGCACAACCGGTATCTGATACTGGAGAAAAGCAATTAAAGAAAGCACCTAAGGTCAATCCTCAAGTAAAAAACAAACCTGTAACTGCTAAGTCTGCTGCAGAAGATGTAAAAACAAAAAAAGCACCTTCCAAAGTAAAGACAAGAAAAACAACTTCAAAAGCGGTAAAAAAAGAGCAAACTAAAGATGCTATCTATCAAAACATGGATCGTATTAAAAGAACGGAAGAATACATTAAGACTGCAAAAGCACAATTAATAGCAGATCAGAAAGCAGGAAATGTGACTCCTGCGAAGTATTCTGAAAAACGCCAATCGATCGCTGATGCAGAAAAAAGCTTAATAATGTTGAAAAAATCTGTTGAGAAAGGAAAGCAGTCTCTTAAAGAAGAATAGAATCATATAATCTAACGTATTTAATTAATATTTGTAAAAGGGTGTCATTGACACCCTTTTTTTATTTGCTTCAATAGTCTATTTTTGCAGTCTAACCAAATTATCCATTAATGCAGAATCAAACCAACAAGATCAATGTCTCTTCGGAAATAGGTCTTTTAAAAAGAGTAATAGTTCACAGACCTGATGAAGGCATTTCCAGAATTTCACCGAAACGAGCAGAAGAACTTTTGTTTGATGATATTGTGCATTTACCACAAATGATTAAAGAACATGATATTTTCACCGATGTTCTAAAATCTTTTATGGGTGAAGATAACGTATTAGAAACGGAAGACTTGCTTGTAGAATCTTTAGAAGCAGACAATGAAGCAAAGGACGAAATGCTTGATTTGATTCTCAGTTATGAGGAACTTCCAAAGAGTTATAGAACCTTTTTAGAGAACTTATCTAACCAAGAGCTTGCCAAGACTTTGATTACAGGGTACCACAAAAGTGAAGACATCATATTGTTTGACCCAATCCCTAATTTCATTTTCACCAGAGATATTGCAGTAACTGTAAATGACTATGTAATCATAACAAAAGCTGCGAAGGAAGCCCGAGCAAGAGAAAACTTCCTTACTCGATTTATTATGTGGGCACATCCGATATTCAAGGACTTGCGTTCTGAAAACAAAATTATTAATCTAAACAAGGTTGATTTATTCCCACCATCAAGAAAAGGGGAATCTGTTTCTATTGAAGGAGGGGATATTATGGTAATCAGTGAAAAGTACATTTTAATTGGTTGCAGTGAACGTACAAATGACCATGCCTTTAATTCCATAAAGAAAGTTTTATTCGAAAAAAATGTAATTGAGCATGTAGTACAAGTCAACATACCTAGTGACCGTTCCTTTATGCACATTGATACTATTTTCACACAAATCAATACCAATCATATTGCAGCATTCAAGCCCATAGTCGTTGATGGATTAAGTTCTAATGTAGTGGTGTTCAATAAAGACGGAGAAAAGAGCAGGTATGATTCTGTCGCGAATTTTTTCAAAGCTGAAATAAATCCCGATATGGAATTCATTCTTTCTGGAAATGGAGAATCTCCTTATCAAGAAAGAGAGCAATGGACCGACGGTTGCAATTTAGTTGCATTAAAACCTGGTGTAGCTCTGACCTATGATCGAAATCCATTGACGGAAGTGGCCTTTATGAATAAGGGATATAAAATAATTCATGCGACTGATTTTTTGGAGAAAGTAGCCTCCGGTGAAATTAATCCACAAGAAGTTGAGAATACTATTATCAATATTCCTTCCAATGAATTGTCAAGAGCACGTGGTGGATCTCATTGCATGACTTGTCCTATTGAACGTTTGTAAATTTTAATTCTTTCTAAGTGTTAACTTTATTGTTTACACAGGAATGGAACCAATAATAAGCAAAGGGATTTAATACCGTTAGTATTAAATCCCCTTGTCATTTTATCTGCTTACTGTTCAAAAATCAATATTGTGGAATACTTTGATCGATCTCTTTGCTATAAGCTAAGATTCCTCCTTTTAGATTATAGAGGTTCTCAAATCCAAAGTCAGCTTCCAATTCACGAATCGCTTCAGCACTGCGCACTCCACTTCTACAATGAACGATGACTTTTTTATCTTTTGCTATTTTAGAAATAGCGTCCTTTAATTGACCTAATGGAATTAGTTCTCCCCCAAGGTTTGCAATCTTATACTCATAAGGTTCTCGTACATCAATTATTTGAAAACCACTATCGTCATTTCTTAGTACTTCATACTCCTGGACCGTTATTTCTTTTATTGCCTTTTTAGTTTCTTCTGGGTATATGCCACAAAATTCATCATAGTTTATTAAACCTTCAATTTTAGTCGCAGGATTCTTTTTAATTTTTAAAACTCTTGAGGTAAATGCTGCTGCATCAAAAAGAAATAATCTCCCAACCAAAGGCTCCCCTACTCCCGTCAAAACCTTAATAACTTCATTGGCCTGCAGACTTCCAATTATTCCAGGCAGTACCCCAAGCACTCCTCCTTCTGCACAACTTGGCACCATACCTGGAGGTGGTGGCTCTGGGAAAATATCTCTATAATTTGGTCCACGTTCACCATCTTCTTTTAAATAATTAAAAACAGAAACCTGTCCTTCAAATCTAAAAATAGAAGCATAAACATTCACTTTGCCACTTAACACACAAGCATCATTGACCAAATACCTCGTAGGAAAATTATCTGTTCCGTCCGCCACTACATCATAATCTTTGATAATTTCCAACGCATTATCTGTAGAAAAAACAGTATCGTAAACTTTAATTTCTATGTAAGGATTTAAGGCTTCTAGTTTTGCTTTTGCACTTTTCGCTTTAGAAGCACCAATATCATTTATATTAAACAATACCTGCCTTTGTAAATTAGATTCATCCACGACATCAAAATCAACTATGCCGATGTGTCCTACTCCTGCTGCTGCTAAATACAATAACATCGGACTACCCAGCCCACCGGAACCAATAACAAGCACACGTCCTTGCTTAAGCTTTTTTTGACCTTCAATATTAAACTCAGGTATGGCAATGTGGCGTGCATAACGGGCCATTTCTTCTTTGCTTAATGCTATTTCATTCATTTCTAAAATTTGTTTCTCAAATACCACATCAAGATAAAGATTAAAAATAGATTTTGTTCAATTCGTCTTTTTATTAAAACAGGCGATCTCATCTCAGTTTCCAAAAGGTTCAATTCAGTTAACAAGTTCTACATTTCAGTGTTTTGATCTTAAATAAAGGTCAAAATGACTCTATCTTGTGACCAATACTATTATTTAAAGCTAAAACTGACTTCGTTTATTTTTAAATCTACATTGACAAACAACAAAAAAAATTAAGTATGAAAACTTATTTTCTTCTCTTATTTCAATTACTTGTTTTAGCAAACCTACAAAGTCAAGATGATATTTACCAAAAGGTAAAAGGGATCGTTGTCGAAAAAGAAACGAAGTTCCCAATGGTTGGTGTAAATATTTTACTCATAGGATCTGAGTCCAATGGAACTTCCACCAATATTGATGGCGAATTTACTTTGACTGACATTCCGATTGGGCGCCAATCATTTCAGATATCTTATATTGGTTATGAAACTGTTGAAATATCGAATACACTGATTTCTTCTTCTAAAGAGGTTTTTCTTCAAATCGAAATGGAAGAAGAATTGAATCAATTAAACGAAGTCGTGGTTACTAGCAAACAAGATCCAAGAAATGCGAATAATTATATGGCTGCTACGAGTGCCCGTTCTATTTCTATGGAAGAGGTTACAAGGTTTTCTGGAACCTTTGGTGATGTAGCAAGAATGTCTCAAAATTATGCTGGGGTTTCTGGGATCAGTGATGATCGAAACGATGTCATTGTGAGAGGAAACTCTCCTTCTACTGTATTATGGAGATTAGAAGGGATCGATATTCCGTCACCAAATCATTGGGCGACACTCGGTTCAACAGGTGGTCCGGTTTCTATGTTGAATACCAATAATCTAAGAAACAGTGATTTTTTCTCAGGTGCTTTTCCTGCTGAATATGGAAATGCAAGCAGCGCAGTTTTTGATTTAAAACTTCGAAACGGGAATCCTGACAAATATGAAATTTTAGGACAGATTGGTTTCAATGGATTTGAGGCGGGGATTGAGGGTCCAATAAAAATTGGAAAAAGAAGTTCCTTCATTGCCAATTATAGGTATTCAACATTGGGTTTAATATCTGCTTTAGGTGTTGATTTTGGAACAGGTTCAGCGGTACCGCAATACCAAGATTTAAATTTCAAAGTAAACATTCCAACTGAAAAAGCAGGTCGATTCAGCTTCTTTGGGCTAGGCGGTATCAGCGATATTCAATTCACTGATGAACCGGACGAAGACAACCTATTTACGGAGGGAGATGAAAACCTTAGATCGCAATCTAAGACAGGAATTATTGGAATGTCTCATTTGTACTTTTTCAATGAAAAAACTTCTTCTCAATTAACTTTTATGCTTTCTGGAACGGAGAACAAAACCTTGCAGGAAGAAATACGAGACACGAGCAGTACTATTTTTGAACGGACCTTTGTAAGCAGTAATTTCCAGGATAAATTTGGAATTAACTGGACGATCAATAAAAAAATCAATGCAAAAAACCGCTTGAAATTTGGTGCTAATTTTGATGCCTACAATACAAATGTCGTTGATTCAATTTTGTTCAGTGACGACACTTGGTTCAGAGAACTGGACTTTGAAGGTCAAGCTTCCGTCTTTAGGCTTTTCGCACAATGGCAGCACAAATTCAATAAAAAGCTAACTTTGAATACCGGTTTTCACAGCATGTTATTCAATTTGAACAATTCGAAATCATTTGAACCTAGATTGAGTTTGACATACGAATTATCTGACAAAACCAAATTCGCTCTCGGCTATGGTTTGCATACACAGCTTCAACCTTTGCCTATTTATTTTAGCAAAAACAGAAATGCTACTGAAGCAGAAAATGCAGCGAATAAAGAACTTGATTTTATAAACAGTCATCATTTTGTCCTATCTTTTGATCAACTAATTACAGAAACTTTAAGATTAAAAATTGAAACGTACTATCAATCTTTAAGTAAAATTGCGACGGACCCAGAAGATGGAGATTTTTCAATGGTAAATTTTGGGGCAGATTTTGGTTTCCCAAACCGAGTTGGATTAACGAATGATGGAGAAGGAAGTAACATTGGATTTGAGTTAACTTTTGAAAAGGTTTTCTCCAAAGGGTTTTACAGTTTATTTACAGCATCTATTTTTGACAGTAAATACAAAGGCAGTGATGGGATTGAAAGAAATACCTTTTTTAATTCTAATTATGTTTTTAATTTATTGGCTGGGAAAGAATTTAATTTAAATAAAGAATTAACCCTTACTTTAGATGCGAAGATGAATTATTCTGGAGGAAGAAGATATACTCCAATTGATTTGGAAACATCCATTGCTGAAGGTAGAGAAATAAGATTCGAAGATCAAATATTTGAAGCGCAATATGCCCCTTACATTAGACCTGATTTCAGGATTGGAATTCGGTACAATGGTAAGAAATCGGCTCAAACATTCTCTGTAGATTTGCAAAACTTTATAGGAAGAAGAAATGAATTCAGCAAAAGTTATAGAGTTAGAGATCAGGAGATTAGAACCAGTTATCAACGAGGTTTTTTCCCTGATGTTCGGTATCAAATTTTATTTTAACGCTACTGAATATCAATTTATAAAAGTATTAACGTAGATGTTGAAAAGTAAAGAATTTGAAAAATTAATTGGATTTGATCATACCGTGTTCCTTATCGCTACGATAGTGATTACTGGGATATCATTTCCTTTTATTTTTTTAAATGATACTTGGGAAGGATATGTACGGATATGGTATTACAATATTATTTTCGGCATTTTAACTGCGGGAATTATTACCTGGGGCAACCTTTTAATTTTCCATAAGAAGAAAAGTAAAATTCGAAAGAACAATACAGAAGCCATTGAAAAAAACTTTATAAAAGATATCTCAACCTATATTATTTACACTTGGGTTGCCACTATTATTCTAGCTTATGTCCCTAGTCTTATTTCGCCAGAACCCTGCACACTAGATATTATTTTAAGAAATTTGGTGGGTAGTTCACTTTTCATGGCAGTCATGGTTGGTTTTTATGAATCTGCTTATTATTTAAACGTTTTAGGGATCGTGAAAAAAGAACAGGAACAATTGAAACGTGAAAACATTGAGTCTCAAATGACCATCTTAAAAGGTCAGTTGAAGCCTCACTTTATGTTTAATAGTTTCAACACATTGACTAGTCTCATTGCTGAAAATCCTAAGACCGCGATTGACTATACTCAACATTTATCAAAAGTATATCGCTACGTTCTCGAAATTAAAGACAAGAAACTTGTCCCTTTAGCTACGGAAATAAAATGTTCAAATTCATATTTATTTCTACTAAAAATTAAACATGGAGAGAATTTAAAAGTAGTTATTGACGAATCATTGCTTATTCAAGACCAACACATAATTCCTTTGTCATTGCAAATTTGCATTGAAAATGTTGTCAAACACAACATCATTTCAAATAGCAAACCTATGACCATTCATATTTTTGTGAATGATAAAAACCAACTGGCTATTCGAAACAATCTTCAAACCAAACCTGACCTAACTAACTCTACAGGAATTGGGTTGCCTAATATCAAAAACAGATATAAGCTCCTGATTCAAAAGGAAGTTGAAGTTGTTCAAAATGAATCTCACTTTACCGTTTTTCTTCCATTGATAAACATCGGAAACTAAGGCCAGAAAAATGAAAAAAATATTAATAATTGAAGATGAAAAACCTGCTGCTTCTTGGTTAGTAAAACTGATAAAAAACTTGGATTCCTCCAATGAGATTATTGAAGTTTTAGATTCTGTGGAAGATGGTGTAAAATGGTTTAAAAATAACCCGGAGCCTGATTTGGCTTTTTTTGATATCGAACTAGCAGATGGTTTGAGTTTTAAAATATTCGATCAAGTTCAAGTGGAATGTCCTATTGTATTTACGACCGCTTATGACCAATACGCCATCTCCGCTTTTAAAGTAAATTCAATAGATTATTTGCTTAAACCTATTGATGAAAACGAGTTACAAAAAGCCTGGAACAAGTTCAAAAAGATCCACGACAACAACGATGCTGGATTAAAAAATTTGGTTGCCGATTTCAAAAAAATCAATCAACAAAAGAATTTCAAAGAAAGGTTTCTAATTAAAAAAGGAGAACAATTTACCTATCTCAAAACCAATGAAGTTGCTTTCTTTTACTCAGAGTCCAGCTTAAGTTTTGTTGTCGACAAACACGGCAAACGTTTTCTTTTAGAGGATAAATTGGATCTAATTGAACAAAGAATTTCCCCAAAGTACTTTTTCAGAATCAATCGGAAATTTATCATCAGAGAAAGTGCAATTAATAAAATAACCAGCTATTTAAACAAACGTTTAATCTTGGAATTAAACCCCAAAACAGATATAAAAGTAGTGGTAGCGAGGGAACGAGTGAATGCTTTTAAAGCCTGGCTAGATCGATAAATAAATGCTAAAAGGATCCGAGCGAATCTGCCAGCGTTTCTTGTAATGGAACTTTTAGTTTTTTCAAAAACAAAGACAACGCTTTCCTTTTTTCCGAATCCAATTCATAACTGATATATTTCGTAAAATACTCTTCCACACTAAACTCTGGAAAAGGAGGAACCATCAACAAACTCAATTCTGGAATATGATCAATTCCATTTTTTAATTCAATATTGAATTGTTTAATAAAATCGGCAGGCAAAGGCTTATTGCTCACCCATGCAGCAAAAACAAACGGCAAGCCAGTATGCTTCATCCATACTTCTGCCAAATCATATCTGTATTCGAATTTTTTCTCAAAATCCAAAGCGCGATCGCCGATAATTACTGCTCCGGTACTTCCCTGAACATTCTCTTCAAAACCGGGATATGCTTTTACAAATTGAGGTTTTAAATCCCAATACTCTTTGATAAGAATTTGTGCGAGTTGCACAGATGTTCGGGAGTGGTAATCCAAATAAATACGGTCCAGCTCTTCGATTGGTTTTTCAGCATATATACAAACCGTTCGAACCTCTCCTACTGCACCAATACAGTAATCTGAAATAATATACGGGGTCTTTAAAGAAGGAATAACAGCTACAGGTACCAAGCCCAAATCAACTTCTCCAGATTCCAATTGCTTTGCACACACACTTGGGATTTCCAAACGCAAATCAATTTGATCTTTCAGTTCACCTTGCACCAAACCATAAAGCAATGGCTTCGTATTCAAGTAACTTACTGCAACCGTTTTAATCTTAGTCATACTAATCCTTATTCACTACCGGCAAAGAAATGTACCCTTTGAAATGATTGTCTTCTTCAAATTTTTCTTCGGTGTAGTCTTTTACAACCTTATATAAGGTATCTCTTTCTATCGGTTTTCGCCCTACTCTTCGAATTAATTGAACCAGTTCCTGCGTATTCATTGCAGGGGTTTGTTCTTCCGCTCCTGCCATAGAATAGATCTTGGTGGTGTCATCGATCGTGCCATCAATATCATCCACACCAAAAGCCAAAAGCATTTGGGCAACATTTCGCCCAATCATAGGCCAGTATGCTTTTACATGATCAAAATTGTCTAAATAAATTCTGGCGACAGCATACATCTTCAAATCTTCAACAGTAGTCGATTCAGAGACATGAGACATTTGATTGCCTTTGTTCCTAAATTTTAATGGAATAAAAGTCTGGAAACCTCCAGTTCGATCTTGCAATTGTCGAAGCTGCTCCATATGATGGATACGGTGTTTGTATTTTTCAATGTGTCCGTAAAGCATCGTTGCATTCGACCGCATGTCTAGCTTGTGCCATTCCTCGTGAATTTGCAACCATTCTTCTCCTGAGCATTTGCCACCAGCGATTTCATCTCTGATTTCAGGGTGAAAAATTTCCGCTCCTCCGCCAGGCATTGAATCCAGTCCAGCCTCTTTCATTAATTTCATCCCCTCCGCATAAGAGACTTTTCCTTTCTTAAAAATATAATGGTATTCAACCGGAGTCAACGCTTTTATATGCAATTCCGGTCGATGTTCTTTTATCGTTTTGAATAAATCAGTGTAAAACTTCAAATCATATTGCGGCAATACACCACCAACGATGTGCACTTCGGTCACTGGCTTATCATCATAGGTTTTGATGATGTCCATCATATCATCCTGCGTGTATTCCCAGCCTTCTTCTCGCTTCTTGATTAAACGCGAATAGCTGCAAAAAGTACAAGTGTATAAACAAACGTTGGTCGGTTCTAAGTGAAAATTCCGATTAAAATAAGTATTATCGCCATGCCGAGACTCTCGTATATGATTGGCTAAAGTTCCCAAGAATCCTAAAGGAGCTTCCTCAAATAAGGTCAGGCCTTCTTCTTCCGAAATCCTTTCTTTCTTCAATACTTTTTCAGCAATTGCTTTTAAGTCTTGGCTTAGTGTGGAATCGTTCAGTAAACTTTTCAGATCAGAGGTTTGAATCATGAGTCTTGTATTTTTATTATCTCAGCGATGATTTTCTCAGCATTCTTTTCGTTAGAAAATTCTTGCAAAAGTAAAGATTTTCGCTTTTCAATCTCTCCTTTTATAAAAGGTTCTTTAGAATATTTTAAAAATAAATCTTTTAATTCATTCCAGTCTTTGTAAGAATGCATTGCTTCTTCCGCCAATGCCCCCGTTAACATAATTTCGGGTACCAAACAATGCCTGCCAGCAAAAAGAGAATACAGCCATTTCAATTTAAAACCTGCTTTATGAAAACCATGCAATAAGATCAGTTGAGCATCTTGGATAAGGTCATTCATCCTTGAATGTGTAACATTTTTTTCTAGATGAATGTTTTTAAAATCCATGCATTTCGATTCAAATTCTTCACTTGGATTCTTACCAGCAATGTATAGCGGAAATTCCAACTCTTCACACATAGACATCAACTCAATTGCAGCATCTGCATTCTCACCAACACTTAAATCGCCATGAAAAAGGGCGTACTTGCCGGTCCCTGCTTTTGAAACCACCTTTTCATAAGGATGAAAAGCGGATACAAGTTTAACTGGAACATCGATATGGCTTGAAAAAAAACTTTGATCAGACTTTGATATTGCCATAACAAAGTCAGCAGACTCAAGCAGTTTCAACTCTGATTTTTTTAAACGCTTCGATTCAAAGTCCCAATATTGCCTTTTTAAGAATGGAGCAGAAGACGCATTGCTTAAGTTCTCATAATACCTGCTTTCTATATTATGTGTTCGTATTATTTTAATTCTATTCGTTAAATCGGGATGATTTGCATATCCAGAGCAATGGATTCCCTCAAAAAGAATAGGAAGGTTGTCTTGTTTTAAATTTTCTAGTAACAAGGTGTTCATTCGACTGCCGACAAAATAGGGCAAACCATTTACGACCGATGAAATTGGATTTATTCTCTTATAATAATATACATGCGAGCAAATAGTTTCTAACTCCTTTTGCTTTGTTCTTTCGCCATATTCAAAACAATGCAAAACTACCTCTACTCCACTATTTCTCAATGCTTTTAGTTTATAAAACACATCAATCACACCTCCATAATCTGGAGGATACGGAATGCTAAAAGCTACAAGATGAAGTTTCATCGATTTCATTTAATATAAAAAATACAGGTTTCTATTGATTTCATAAACGAATAAAGAGCCGAAGTGATCAATACAAACGTTTCCATAAAGAAGTTAAAATGTCTCTTACCAAATAAAAAATGACATATTGTTTGGCAAATGAAATCAAATTTCGTCTGAATATGTTAGTTTTGTTAATCTATTTAGGCATTTTAAGTTTTTACCCCATCAAGTTAGCCAACAATTTCAGCCTGTAATTGCTCTGTAATACATCATTTTTCGTGTGATTTAAAATTAATTTTAATTTCATATGAATATATTGTTTTGCCTTAGCGAAAATTCACTAAATTCAACAACTATTATCTATTAACTCTGAATACATTTAAGCGCATGAAATTTCGTTACCCCCTTCTTTTGCCAATTTTTATTTTATTGAGCGTTTTTCCGCAATTTTCGGATGCCCAAATTACCATCAAAGGTGTCGTACAGGATTCTGGAAATAAAGACCCCTTAATCGGTGCTGCCATCGTGATGAAGAACAACCCTTCATCTGGTACAACCACGGATTTTGACGGAAATTTTGAATTTAAAATCAAAGATGCTCTCCCTGCAACTGTTGTTGTCTCTTATTTGGGTTATTCCTCCAAAGATTTTGTCATCACTGCTGAAGACAAAAACATGGTCATTGAATTGGGAGAAGATGCTGTAACTATTGATGTCGTTGAAGTAACAGGTCAACGGATTTCTGATAAACAGAAAGCTGCGCCATTGACCATAGAAACGATGGATCTTTTAGCCATTAAAGAAACTCCTTCTGATAACTTTTATGACGGGTTGGGTTCCATGAAAGGCGTAGACCTTACTGCAGCCAGTTTAGGTTTTAAAGTAATCAACACACGGGGCTTCAACTCTACCAGTCCTGTAAGATCTTTGCAGATTATTGACGGTGTTGATAATCAAGCGCCTGGTTTGAATTTTTCTTTAGGAAACTTCTTAGGAACATCAGAATTAGATGTTTTAAAAGTTGACCTGATACAAGGAGCAAGTTCTGCTTTTTTCGGCCCTAATGCCTTTAATGGTGTGATTGCGATGGAAACTAAAAACCCATTCTTTCAAAAAGGATTGGCAGCTTCAGTAAAATTCGGAGAACGACAGATGTTTGATACCGCTATCCGATATGCAGATGCATTTAAAAATAAAGATGGAAATGACTTTTTTGCCTTCAAACTGAACTTCTTTTATCTAAGAGCAAATGATTGGGAAGCCGATAATGAAGATCCCGTTTTTGATACGGAAACAGATAGAACTAACCCAGGAAGATACGATGCAGTTAATGTTTATGGTGATGAATATGTCCGTAACTTTGACTTTACGGGTGTCGCACCTTGGAATTTCGTAGGGATTGGACAGTACCACAGAACAGGTTACGCAGAACGTGATTTGGTTGATTATGATACCAGAAATACAAAGGCAAATGTAGCGCTCCACTTTAGAACAAAACCTGAAATGGATTCCGAATCTCCTGAATTTATCATTAGTTCTAGCTTTGGTGCTGGAACAACGGTTTATCAAGGAGACAACAGATTCAGTTTAAAAAATATATTGTTTTTCCAAAACAGATTGGAATACCGCAAAAGAGATAAATGGTTTATCAGGGCCTATACTACTGCAGAAGATGCAGGAGATTCTTATGATCCATATTTCACGGCTTTGGCTTTGCAAGATAGAGCAAGAAGTAATGGTAACTGGGGATTGAGATATACCAACCACTGGAGAGGAGAAATAGAACCAAGAATTAACGAACTTGGCTACCCAGAATTAGGACCATTGCAATTTGATTCAAATGGTGCACTTATCACAGATGAAAACGGAATTCCCGTAAGAGATTTTGATAATGTAGCTGCTGAAAACTGGTTGACTCAATTCTCCGATAGCTTAACAATTTGGCACAATGAAACTGAAATTGTTGCCAACTCTGGAGGAGGAGGTGAACCTTTTTTCCAACCAGGAACAGAACGATTTGAAGAAGCATTCGAAGACATTAGAACAAGGCTATCAAACACAGAAGAAGGAGGAACAAGATTTCATGATAAATCATCTTTATACCATGTGCATGGTGAATATAAAATGACACCTAAATGGACGGATGAATGGGTGATTGGTGCCAATGCAAGATATTATACTCCTGAATCAAAAGGAACGATATTTTACGATACAATGGGTATCGAAATTACCAACTTCGAGGCGGGAATGTATACAGGTATTCAAAAGAAATTTTCTGAAAATAAATTCATTTTTAATGCTACCATCCGTGTGGATAAAAATGAGAATTTTCCATTACTTGCCTCCCCTGCCGTTTCATTGGTTTACAAACCTAAACCGGGTAACTTCCTAAGAGCATCATTTAGTGCTGCAATTAGAAACCCTACACTTTCAGATCAGTACCTATTCTTGAATGTAGGTCGAGCTACATTAGCTGGTAATTTGGAAGGAGTTGAAGGCTTATATACCATAGAATCTTTTTTAGATTATGTTGATTTAAGAAACCCTTCTATTCTGGAATCTTTCGACATCCCTCCTATTGTACCAGAAAAAGTAAAAACTTTTGAGATTGGTTACCGTACAACTTTATTCAATAGTCTTTATGTAGATGCAGGCTATTACTTTAATATTTACAATGATTTCTTAGGGTGTAGATTAGGAGTAGGAAGTGATTTTGATGAATTAGGAACGCCGATAGATGTAACTGCGTTCCGTTATTCTGCGAATTCATTAAACGAAGTAACCACACAAGGTTTTGCAATAGGCTTGAATTATTATTTCTGGGACTTCTTTGGTATAAATGGAAATTATTCTTGGAACAAATTAAATAAAGCATTTCCGGATGACCCTATTATTCCAGCATTTAATACACCAGAACACAAGTTCAATATTGGTATTTCTGGTAGAAACATCAGTACAAGAACACTAAAGAATCTTGGATTTAATATTAACTACAAATGGATACAAGGGTTTATTTTTGAAGGATCTCCTCAGTTTACAGGATTCATCCCTACTTATTCCCTTATGGACGCGCAGGTAAATTACAAGTTTGAAAGAATACACACGACGTTGAAAATAGGGGCTTCAAATGCTTTGAACAATAAACAGTTTCAAACTTACGGTGGCCCTAGAATAGGACGATTGGCTTACATTTCTTTGGTTTATGACTTTAAGAAAAAATAAAAAAAATTCGCAATACACATTTAATTAATCAAAACACAGATTTATGAAAAAATTAAACACGCTTCTATTTTTATTTATAATGCTGACTTCTTTTGGAAGTTTACAGGCACAAGAGAGATACTTAGATGAAGTATTTACTGATGTGACTGTTACGAACGATGTCACTTATGGCGTGAATGCAACCGTACTTTTTGTTGGTACATTAGGAGAAGCAGTACCACAAGCGCTTCAGATGGATGTTTATGAGCCAGAAGGTGATACGGAAACAAATAGACCAGTAATTATCTACTTGGTTACCGGTAACTTTTTACCTCAACCTAACTTTTGTAGCTCAGGAGGCTGGGGAAGAACTGATAAGCCTGTTGTTGAAATAGCAACTAGATTGGCTAAAAGAGGTTATGTAGTAGCAGTAGCTTCCTATCGTCTAGGTTGGAATCCTGCAGCATCTACACAAGATGAAAGAACATTCCAATTAATCAATGCAGCTTATCGAGGAACGCAAGATGCAAGAACTTGTGTTAGATTTTTCAGAAAAGATGCTGCTGAAGGCGACAATCAATTCGGAATCAATCCTGAAGCTGTTACTTACTGGGGTCAAGGAACCGGTGGATATGTAGCTTTCGGAGCTGCGTCTATCGATACTTATGCTGATATCGCTTCACCACCAAAATTCAACATCGAAGTGCCAGGCATTGGTGCAGTACCAATGGTTTTGGAAGGAATCAATGGAGATGTTACTGGAGAATCAGTAGGAATCGTTGATGCTTTGGGAGCGATGCTTCTTCCTTTTCCTGAAGGAGATACTTTATGTTACCCTAATCATGTTGGATATGATTCTGATGTTCAGTTGTGTGTAAACATGGGTGGAGCTGTTGGAGATCTTTCATGGATTAATGAAGGCGATCCTGCATTCATCAGTTACCATGTACCAAATGATTCTTTGGCTCCTTATGAAGAATTCACTTTGACTGTACCAACTACTTGTGATTTAATTGTAGAGGTACAAGGATCCTATTTAGTGCAACAAAAAGCAGCAATGCTTGGTTTGAACGATGCTTTTGCTGGTGCAAATTTCAGAGATGATTTTGATCCGTACACTGATCGTGCAAATTCAATCAATGATGGATATGATGGTCTGTTTCCATTCCAATATCCAGAGATTCCAACTCCAACAACTTGTTTTTCTACGTTGACAGTAACTTCTCCTTGGGAGTACTGGGATGCAGCAGAATATTCAGCTGTTGACTGTCCGTTGAATCCTGGTGTGAATATGCACTTGGTTGGCTTATCAGGAAATCCAAATATGTCTGAAGCAAACGGAATGGCATACATTGACACAATGATCAACTATTTTGTACCTAGAGCTTGTTTAGCATTGGGTCTTGGCGCTTGTGAGGATATTGTATCAGTTGATGAATTAACTGCAGCAGATGTTCAGTTAAAAACAGCACCGAATCCTTCTTCTAACGAAATCGTATTCTCTACGAATACTGAATTCCCAATTCAAAATATCACTATTCTTGATGTAAGTGGCCGTGAAGTTCAAAATCATTTGAACATCAACCAAAACCAACACATTATTTATAAAGGTGATCTGAATCCTGGAATTTATATTGCTACTGTACAATTTGAAGACGGAATTGTAACCAGTAAATTGGTTTTCAACTAAGATTTTAAATTAGATTTTATAAAAAAGCCCCTTGTTGGATTGTCCAGCAAGGGGTTTTTGCATGCCTTTTCGCCAAATATCCAAAAACCTTCGTTTTGGACCATTTGATCCAATTTTACTCCACTTCGATCGAATATACTTCCTTTCCGACCTTCTTTTCTTCAATCTTTACCTCGCTTTGAAGGCTTTTCTTAGTGAGTGCAAAGTCAAATGATTTATAAAAAACGAATTGATATTCGATAAAACAAAATACGTCATTGGCTTTATTTGCAACGTTTGCGCTCCTCTTTCCCGCTAAATTGATTAATAATTAGCAAGAAGAATCAAAAGTCATTTTTTAAATACTCAGTGTACTAAGTTGCTTTATATTTTTAAATGAATTTATTACACAGAGTATTAAACCTAACAAAACCTGATCTTATGCTTTCAGTCTATAATCTAAAGCCAGGGTTTCAGAAAAAATTAACTCCTGTTTGCAATTACCTTTTTCAAAAAGGAGTTACTGCGAATCAAATAACGATAGCCTCAATATTCTTATCCGCCTTGATCGGAGGTTTGTTTTTATTGCACCCCGACCATCGCTTCACACTATTAATTGTGCCGCTAGGCCTGCTCTTGCGCATGGCCTTAAACGCAATTGATGGAATGATAGCCAGACGATACGATATGCAAAGTCGACTTGGTGAGGTCCTAAACGAAGCAGGAGATGTGATTTCTGATTTGATGATCATTTTCCCACTTATTATAATTCCTCAAATCCACAGTTATGTAATCATCGTTTTCGCAGTGCTTGCCATGCTGAATGAATATGCCGGGATACTTGGCAAAGCCTTGGGCGGTGAAAGACGATACGAAGGACCAATGGGGAAAAGTGATCGGGCATTACTCATCTCTATATTTTCTATATTCCTATTTTTCCTACCCCACTTAGCCGTTGCAGGCAATTGGATATTTTCCATAGCCTCTTTGCTCCTACTATTAAGTACCTGGATCCGATTAAAAAAATCTGTCGAAGAAGCGAAGTAAAAGTCGACTGGATTTTATTTCATCATTCTAAAAATTTCGAAAATGAAGATTCTAAATCATTTCATTCCGACCGAAATTTTGCATACCCTCGGATTCGTCTTTGGATTAATTATGCTCTGCTTATCGGTTTTCTATTTTATCAATAAAAAAAGGTCAACGAAGTTCACCCGGGAGCTTTTTTTGAGAACTCGTTCATGGGCTTTCCTTGCAGCAGGTATTGCTACCGTTGTTGTTAGCCCAAAAATAATCGGGACACTAATCATTGCTTATGTTTCTTTCGCAGCTTTCAGAGAAATGGCATCGATAAGCGGATTCAGAACTGCGGATCGAAATGCTTTATTTGCAGCGTACTGCAGTATTCCAATTCAATATTTATTAATCTACCACAATATGAGTGCGCTGTATTTTGCATTTATTCCAGTGATCATGTTTACCGTTCTTCCATTTTTCCTTATTGCTAAAGGAGATACAAAAGGCATTGGGAAATCAATGGCTTTGATTCCGGCGATACTTATGATGTGCGTATTTATGATCAGTCATTTGGCGATGTTGTTTGGAATTGAAGAATCTACTTTGCCCGCAGGCCCAGGAGGCTTGATTTTATTTTTGGTTGCCTTAACTGCACTAAACGATGTCTTCCAATACATATGGGGAAAACTACTAGGTCGTAAAAAAATAATCCCGGCAATCAGTCCGAATAAGACTAGAGCAGGATTTATTGGAGGCGTGCTCAGTACAGGAGCAATCGCAGCAGCCTTAAATTTTTTAACGCCACTTTCTCTGCAAGAAGCTGTTTTAACAGGATTCGCAATTGGGATTGCAGGCTTTGCAGGAGACATTTTAATTTCTGCGATTAAAAGAGATTTGAATCTGAAGGATACCGATGATGTTATTCCTGGTCATGGTGGAATTATGGATCGAATGGATTCACTGGTTTTGACGGCTCCAGTTTTTTATTACTTGCTTACTTATTTTCTGAGTGTAGAGGTAGAAATTATCCAAAAGGCAGAGTTCGCAATGGCTGAAGTTTTAACTCAAGTTCATTATAAATACAATTTAGTATGGTAAATAAAATCGTTCAAATATTATACGGCATTTTCATCAAACCTTTCTTATCAATCGTGATAGGTGTAAGGTATGAAAACAAGCAAGTGCTTAAGGCAAAAGAACAATACATCATTGTGGCGAATCACAACAGTCACTTAGATGCATTGTCCATCATTTCTGCATTGCCGGGTTCTAAACTCGCCAATACATTCACCGTTGCCGCAGTTGATTATTTTGGAAGAAATTCCCTTTTCAGAAAAGTAGTCCGTTTTTTCTTCAACGCTATTTTTATAAAACGAAATCGACAAGTAGGTGATCCATCTGCAATTGAACAATTGGATGCTTATTTAAAAAATGGTAAATCATTGATCCTTTTTCCAGAAGGAAGTCGAGGCAAGCCCGGCGTATTATCTGATTTCAAAAAAGGCATTGCTGTTCTTTTAAAAAGGAATCCGAATATTCATTTTATTCCAGCCCATTTGAATGGTTTTGGTAGAGTGATGCCGAAAGACAGCAATCTTGTTTTGCCGATGTTAAGCAAAGTCCGATTCGGAAACCCAATAAAAGTCGGAGCTCAAAAAATGGAAGATATTTTATCCATCGTCAAAGATTCGATTTTAAAACTAAAACCAATCGGAGAAAAAAACCTTAATAAATTTTAAGCTTATGAATACGCCAGTTATTTCAATCTTGTTTTTTCTTGCGGCTTCTTTATTTGGAGCGTTAGGTCAATTTTTATATAAATCCGGTTCTGATAAAACAAACGGGACCATACTTAGCTATTTGGCAAATCCGCAATTAATTAGTGGCGTGTTTTGCTATATCGCTGTAATGATTTTATTCATCGCTGCATTTAAAAAAGGAGGTTCATTGGCGGTCTTGTATCCGGTCTATGCAACAACTTTTATTTGGGCAGCGATTATTGCATTCTATGCTTTTGGAACGCCGATAAAACCTATCAATATTTTAGGGATGATGGCCTTGGTACTTGGAATGTTTTTAATGGGTAAATAAATTTAAAATTATGTTGACACAAAATTCAAAATATTCGACCTCTTATCTAATGTTATTTTTGATGGTACTTTTAGCTATGTCTAATACTGCACATAGTAAGGGCGAAGTAAGCAAAGATCCGAAACACAGTATTTATATAGACAATACTTCCACACCAAATTGCAAGAAAGAAGCAATGATCCTTTTGCCTGGATTTAGCGATAGTAAAAAGCGAAGAAAAAAACAGATAGCCTATTTTTCTACTTTAGGTTACGACGTATATATTCCAGATTATCACAACCGTAAGTCATATAACCTGACCGTCGAAAACTTTGAGCAATTTTATTTTGACTACAACATTGATGAGTACGCGCAAGTGCATGTGTTCTCCTACATTTTGGGTACCTGGGTTTTGAATAATTTTATTGATAAAAACGGCAAGCAAAATATCAGTACGATTGTTTATGACAGATCTCCATTGCAAGAAAGGGCGCCTATCGTTACCATCGAGAAAATTCCATTTTTAGCTAAACTAGCGAAGGGAAAACTACTTTTTGATTTTAATGATGAAAAATACATTCCAAATAATTGCCCTGATATACGAATTGGGATTATAGTAGAAAATAAAGCGACCGCTCTAATTCGATTTTTCAAAAAGAAAACTTTAAGCTACGGTCCGATTGATTGGAATCCAGCATCTTTGAATCAGCGGTACGACGACCTAATGCACACCCCACTCAATCACGATCAAATGTATTATCGATTTGATATCGTAGGTTCTGAAATCGTAAACTTCATTGAGCATGGAAGATTTACAGAATCAGCCAAAAGAGTACCTTTTGACTGGGATCCATTTAAAAAATGGAAAGGAAAGGATGCTCCAACTAGTCATCCTGCCATTGACTTGGCTTTTATCTATGAGGAATTTAATAAGTAATATGAATCCCGTTTTAAAATAAAATTCATTCAGATAATTGTTCTTATCATTTCTGGGGGAATAAATTCCCCCTATACGAGTGAGTACTTTATTAAGATCGTCTTTTAATTCTATTTTCGTATCTGGTAAATTTATTTGCCAGGATTATTTGCATTAAATCCTATACTTTCTAATTTCAAATCTTGATTCGAATAAGTTATTCACGAAATTTGGAAATAGATTTTTTGAATTAAACCATTCTTAAAGGTTGGTGTTAGGTAGTAGGGCAGAAATATATTAATATTTGAATAGTATAATTTGTCCAATTACTTATCTTCATTATAAATTACATTGTAACGAAATGACACCAGAATCTCATAATTATCATAGTGAGCGCCCTAGATCCATGACGCTCCACCCTTATAACATCTTTTTAACCTTGACTTTGGTTGGGATAACGGTCTTGTTTTTAGCTTTTTCAGCTGCATACATTTATTCAAGAATACAAGGTAAAACACCACCGGTAAAAGTTCCTTTCCTATTTGTTTTAAATACTTTGATTCTACTTGGTAGTAGTTATACCATTAATATGGCAAAAAATGCCTACAAAACAGATGATACGGAAGGCTATCAAAAAGCCTTGATTTATACCATTATCTTGAGTGTTTTTTTTATGCTTATGCAAGGAATCGGCTGGAAAATGCTCATAGACCAAAATGTGAGTATCCAATCCAGCAATGCAGCAGGCTACCTTTACGTAATTTCTGGGATGCACTTTGCGCACGTTATCGCAGGGCTTCCTTTCCTACTTTTATTCTTATACACTGCTAAAAAGCAAATGGTAGAACCCGTATCAGTTCTTGTCTATTTCTCTGATCCGGAAAAGCGATTAAAGCTGCGTTTATTGACCATTTACTGGCACTTCCTAGACATTCTTTGGATCTATTTGATCGTGTTTTTTTACCTAAATTACTTGATCCAATAGCTTAAATACCATTCAGCGATTTTTCACTAGAAAAAAAATTACCACTTAAATAAATTATTGGATAATATTTCTCTGAATTTAGAAGTCTTTTCTATTCAGATGTTATCTTTGCACTTTAAATTTTAAACAAAATTTAGGTAATCTTTTAGATTGCCATCAGTTCCTATTAAACATACACCATAGATGCAGGCAACAGAAGCACTCGTAACCGTTGAAACGGCTAAGAATTTAGGTTTAAAAGCGGATGAATACGAAAAAATAATTGAGATCATGGGACGCGTCCCTAACTTTACAGAGCTAAGTATTTTTTCCGTAATGTGGTCTGAGCACTGCTCTTATAAAAACTCCATTACTTATTTGAAAAAGCTTCCAAGAGAAGGAGAAAGATTATTGGTGGAAGCTGGAGAAGAAAATGCTGGCCTAGTTGATATTGGAGGAGGATTGGCTTGTGCGTTCAAAATTGAGTCTCACAATCACCCTTCCGCGATCGAACCTTATCAAGGTGCTGCAACTGGAGTTGGTGGAATCCACAGAGATATTTTCACTATGGGCGCAAGACCTATTGCTGCATTGAACTCTCTCCGATTTGGTGATATCAATGAAAAACATACCCGCCATTTGGTAAAAGGAGTCGTTCATGGAATCGGAGATTACGGCAACTGCTTCGGTGTACCAATGGTTGGAGGCGAAGTTTATTTCGACAAATGTTACAACCAAAATATATTGGTCAATGCAATGTCTGTAGGCATTGTAAAAGTTGGTGAAACAGTTTCTGCAATCGCAGATGGTCCCGGCAATCCTGTTTTCATCGTAGGATCAGCTACTGGAAAAGACGGGATACATGGAGCGACTTTCGCCTCTGCAGATTTGACAGAAGATTCAGCAGAAGATTTGCCAGCTGTTCAAGTAGGTGATCCTTTTCAGGAAAAATTGCTTTTAGAAGCAAGTCTTGAAGCCATCAAAACCGGAGCAATAGTCGGCATGCAAGATATGGGAGCAGCAGGGATTACTTGCTCAACTTCTGAAATGAGTGCCAAGAGTAAAACAGGGATGGTCATCGATTTAGACAAAGTACCTACTCGCCAGAACGATATGAAAGCCTTTGAAATTCTTTTGTCTGAAAGTCAGGAAAGAATGCTCATTGTTGCCCATAAAGGAAAAGAACATTTGCTTTTTGAAGTATTCGATAAATGGGATTTGGAATGTTGTGAAATTGGAACCGTAACGGATACTGGAAGGTTGGAGTATTTCCAAAATGGCGAAAAAGTAGCTGACGTTCCTGCGGATCCTTTGGTTTTAGGAGGAGGCGCACCAATCTATGATCGGGAGTATGAAGAACCAGCCTATTACGCCAAGCTTCAAGAATTCGACATGGATTCCATTGAAGAGCCTACTGATTTATTGGCAACTGCAAAAAAATTATTTGCAACTCCAAACTTAGTGAGCAAGCGTTGGGTGTACGAGCAATACGATTCCATGGTTCGAACCAATAGTATGTCGCGCAATGAGCCAAGTGATGCTGCGTTGGTCCGAGTCAAAGGAACCCAAAAAGCATTGGCAGTAACTACCGATTGCAATTCTGCTTACGTCTACGCAGATCCATATATAGGAGCAATGATCGCGGTTTCGGAAGCTGCTCGGAATATTGTGTGCAGTGGAGGTCAACCAGTAGCCATTACGAATTGCTTAAATTTTGGTAATCCTTATGACAAAGGAGTTTACTGGCAATTTGTAAATGCTTTAAAAGGAATGGGAGAAGCTTGCATTAAATTCAACACGCCTGTCACCGGAGGAAACGTAAGCTTTTACAATCAGAGTGTTTATAAAGACAGAACGGAACCGGTCTTCCCTACTCCAACCATAGGCATGTTGGGAATACTGGATGATTATACCGAACAGATGACCTTGAATTTCAAAAATGAAGGAGACGTTATCTTTGTTATAGGTCGCATTGTGGACGATATTGCCTCTTCTGAGTATCTTAGAATTATTCATGAAGTCGCTCATTCACCAGCTCCTTATTTTGATTTGGAGGAAGAGGCTCACTTACAAAAGGTTATCGCAGAACTGATAAAGGAAAAAATGATCCTTTCTGCACATGATGTATCGGATGGAGGACTCTTTACTACATTGGTAGAGGCAAGCATGCAATATAACCTAGGATTTCATGTCAATACCAATAGAGATGTTAGAAAAGACGCTTTTTTGTTTGGTGAAGGGCAAAGTCGGGTTGTAATTAGTGTTTCTAGCGATTTTGAAGATATTTTGGTAAACCATTTGTTGGGTCAAAACGTTGATTTTTCTAAGCTAGGAGTTGTCTCAAAGGGAAGCATTCAAATTGATTCTCAAGACTTTGGACCAATTGAAGATTGGAAAGAAATTCACGACAATACGCTTGGACAACACATGGAAAACTAGATTTAATAATATTTTTTATTGATATTGTAATATTTTATCAAATAAGCGCAGGCTGAAAAGTTTGCTTTGGTAAGTATTTTATTAAATAATTCTAATAACATGAATACCTCAGTCACTAATTTTATAGTCAAAATCTTTCTAGGTTTAACTCTTGTTTTCACTCTGAATTCCTGTGAAACAGAAGGAACAGTAGTACAAGGTACTATCGAAAACCACAACAATCTTACTTTGTTTTTTGATAAAATGCATTTGAATAATAACATCAATACACTTGACAAACAAGATTTGAGTGGAAATGGTAGTTTCAAAATAGCTGTCAAAGAAGGTTTGGATGCAGGGGTATATAGAGTAAGAGTTGGAACTAAGAAAGCGTATTTAATATTTGATGGTACTGAAAGTAAAGTAACTTTTGACGCCGATATGAATACGATGGAAAATGCAAAAGCGCAAGTTACTGGATCTCAATCCTCTTCAGATTACTTGGCTGCTATGTCAGAATTTATGGATGCTCGATCCAATCCAGCAACCCTAGGGAAGGTTCAGGATAATGTGAAAGCAGCAGCTCTTTCCAGTGCAAATCCTTTAGTAGGAATGATGCTTAGTATCCAAGCATTGGGAACTGGTGAAAAGTACATCAAGGATATGAAAACGATTTCTACAAAAGTTGCAGAGAAATATCCCACTAGCTCTTATAAAACAGACTTCAATAAGTTTGTCGCATCTGTAGAGCAAAACGCCATGCGTAAAACAGTCAATCAAAGAATTCAAGTTGGAATGCAAGCGCCAAATATTTCCCTTCCAAATCCAGATGGAAAAATGTACACTTTAGAAGAGTTGAAAGGAAAAGTAGTCTTGCTTGATTTTTGGGCGAGCTGGTGTGGACCATGTAGAAAAGCAAATCCGCATGTTGTGGAAACTTATAAAAAATATGAGAAAAAAGGATTCACTGTTTTCTCTGTTTCATTAGATGGTCTGGACAGTAGAACAAAGGCAAGATTTGGTGGAGATGAATCCATGATTCAAAAGCAACTAGACAGTTCTAAAGACCGTTGGGTTTCTGCAATCAATAAAGACGGATTATTATGGGATTATCATGTGAGTGATTTGAAAAAATGGGAATGTGCTCCTGCTAGAGAATATGGTGTCAGTGGAATTCCTAAAACGTTTTTGATTGACCGTGATGGAAAAATTGCAGCAATCAATCCACGATACAATTTAGAAGAAGAATTATTGAAGGTTTTATAAGCCTCCTTACTGATAAAGTAAAAGACCTCAAGGCAATGCTTTGAGGTCTTTTTTAATTAAAATCAGTTTTAAACGTTAAAAAAGAGCTAAAACTCACTTCGAATTGTACATTATCTTCAATTCGAACATCTAAATAAGTAAGCGGTTAGTTGGCCGCGATTGATTTTGAAAAATCGATTCCATAAATACACAAATCCAAGCTATGCGTATTTTGTTGCTTTCATTGCTGTCTTTGCTTTCTTACAATAACATCCTTTTGGGCTGTTGCGCCGGTGAAACTTTGAGTTTCTCTGAATTGGTACTTAGCACGGAAGATCCAAGGTCATTATTATTGATTCAAGTTGATTCTGCTTGGGCCGATAAAAGTGGTGGATTCTATAGTTTAGCCACTGTGAAAAAATCATATAAAAACGGCACTTCAAAAAAGCAGATCCTGATTCGAAGTGGAAGTAGAAACTCTTCGGCTGGAGGGTATTATTTGATTCCTAAGGCCAGTTATTTCTTAGCAGGATATTCCAATGATGGTTATTCCTATTCCGGTTTTGTCTGCGATGCTTTTTCCCATATGATTGATCCCAATAAAGTTAATAGCAGACATCCTTACCTTCCTGCCATTGAAGCTTATTATCAAAAGACTCAACAACCTTACACCGGAAAAGTTGAACTCGAATATGACGGAAATATTTTTGCAGAAGGAAATTTGAAAAATGGTCTCCCTCATGGAGAATGGAGACATTACAATAGAACAATTCGACAAGATGATTTAGAACCGAAAAGGGATAAAAACATAAGAAGCAAAGAGAACTATTTAGATGGCAAGCTTCATGGACTTGTTATTTCTTCTTCCAGCGGAAAAAGTGGTCTTACCCGAAATACAAAAACGTATGAATATGGGAAACTGATGGAAGATAAAATTTACAGAGAAACAGAAGAGGGCTCCTACATCAAGGTATTAGCCAGCATTAAAAATAAAGGCGATTTTTTCTTGAAAGAATCCTTTTCAAAGAAGGATGCCGTTACTTTTTTTTGGGAAAGGAATGAGTTATTCTTTTCTCTACCGACTGCAAATGGAATAAGAAAAAGAACGGTATTTCATGGACTTAATAAAGAGTACCATCAGAATGGTCAACTGAAAGAAAGTGGAGAATATTGGTGGGGCGCAAAAATTGGACTTTGGAAAAGTTTTAATACTCACGGAAAACTTATTGCGGAGAATACCTATGAAAAACCCTTACGTCGTGAAGACATTTACATGGAATTTCATCCCAACGGAAAGACAAAAGCACTTGGTCAATTTGAAGATGGTAAACCTGTAGGTAAATGGCAATTCTTTAGTGCAGGAAGTATTCTCATAATGGAATATTCTATGCAAAACATGAAATTGAATGGAGAATTTAAAAAATTCCGTCATCAAACTGGCAACCTTTATGAATTGAAAAAATATAAGAATGGACTTTTAGATGGTCCATTTAAAAAACTTTATAATGATGAAAAAACAGTGATTCAAAAAGGTAGTTTTAAAGAAGGAATAAAAACAGGTATCTGGAAAAAGTTTCACGAAGATGGTACATTGAAAGAAGAAGTAAATTACCATAATAATTTCATGCAAGGTCCTATGACGGTTTACCACAAAAATGGAAATATTAAATCTCAAAGCTTTTACCAGAATGGCGTTTATGACAAAGAGTTTAAAAGATACACCAACAATAATAAACTAATTGAGTTTGGTCGATATCGGATGGGGCAAAAATATGGAGATTGGAAAAGTTTTCACACCTCAAAACGTATATGGACCATTAAGGATTATGGTGAACCAAGAGACAATTTCACTTTCAATAATCAGCATACCAACAAAATAAGATTTGAAGATGAAGATGGAAATCCTGTTCTTCTTGAACTCACTAGAAATTAATCAATTATTTAAACATAAATCCGAATCAATATTGCAATCAAAATTAATAATCTTCCAATTAGATTTCGATAAAAAGTTCCTTTGATTTCATCACTAGCGTTAAAAAACAAGAGGACAAAAGATACAATAAGCAAAGAACCACTTGTACCCAATGTGAGGTAAAGCAATTCGTTGGCATGATCCCAACTTTTATATTGTAAATAAATACCTGCTATTCCTACAGGAAAAATTAGTCCCGATAAAATAGATAAGACAAATTCAAGACTTTTCATTTTTTTCACTTGGAGAATGTACCAAGAAAAAAACAAGTAAACCAAAGCCGCTATCACTCCTCCACCAATCAATACTTCTCTCCAAGGTCCTACCTTAAAATAACGCATCCCTATCGATACCCCAATAATTAATAAAGGGAACAACTCCAATAAATACGATTTTGCAAATACCTCCTCCTTGACAGGTTTTTCTTCCTGCCACTCATCTAGATCTAAGGGAGATTGTGGATTCACTGCCATCTTTGGTTGTTTCGTGTGTTAAACGCAAAAAACGCATTGAGAATTGGGATAAACCCAATTCCATTCAAATAAATGCTCTTTTTAGGGAAAGAACCTTATCTAATTAATGTTTTTGTTGTAGGTAATCAAGGATTATTGTTTTAGAAATAAACTTGATTTAGATTTTTGTTTCAGGCGACTTAAAACTTTTCGGTGTAGCCTTTAGCTACAGCTAAAAATTTTAAGGAAGCATGAGGCAAAAGATTATCAAGGATATATTAAAATAATTTTGCTTGATTACTTATAAAGGCACAAAGAACCCCAGTAGCAATACCAGCATTCAAGGACTCTGCCTTTGATCGGGAGGATTTAGGAATAGAAAGCTTTTTATCAAACAATGGAAGGTTTTCAGGCTTTATGCCATTGCCTTCATTGCCAATTGCGACTAAGCAAGGCGTTTGAAGCGCTGCTTCGTACAGGCTTTCTCCTTCCAAAACTGTTCCATAGAGGGATAATTCGGGGAATTGGGCCTTAATATCAGCTAATTCAAGGGTATGCACCGCTACACGCATAAATGCGCCCATAGAGGATTGTATGACCTTCGGATTGTATAGATCGACACTGTCATTGGAGCAAAAGACCGTGGAAATTCCAAACCAGTCCGCTGTTCGCAATATCGTACCCATATTGCCCGGATCTTGTATCCCATCCAGATAAAGTACGGTTTTGCAATCTGAAGCCAACTTTATTTCTTCAAATTCGTAGAAATCTACAATCATCAACACTTTATTGGGTGTTTTGAGGGTAGATATTTTCTTTAACTCAGATGGGCTGACCGTTATAGTTTTGTTAATGGCGTATTTTAGCGTGGATTCATTCGTTTTAACCCAAGATTCTAGTGCGAAAATGGTGTCAATCTTGTTGGGTGAAAATTGCAATAATTCGATTGCCATTTTATCCCCTTCAACCACAAATTTCTTATACTTTTGTCTAAATTTTTTAGTGGAAAGAGATTGGATGTATTTTATTTTATTTTTTGATATCAAATCAATCTGGTTGAAGTCAATAATTTTACTTTAAAACAGTCTAAAAGTACACAAGTAATTCAACATTTTGATTAGTCTTAGAAAATTCCTGATTTGAAATTATTTATTCATCTTTGAGGCCTTAAGTAAATTGAAGGATTATAATTTATCCATTTCTAAAACGAGCACTTGTTTAAATAATCGTATTCTCTGAAATGAAAACCTTTCACATTTCGAATTTTAGTTTCTTACTCATAGCTGTCATTGCTATAGTGCTACTATCTGGATGTGATACAACCAAACACTTGGGAGCTAGAGAAACTTTCCTTAAAACCAATAAAATCGTTTTTGATAAATCGGATAAAATCAAAGGAGCTAAGAATCTGCGTTGGGAATTAGAAACACTTTACAAACAAAAACCCAACAAGCCTTTCTTGTGGGCCAAACGCCGCTATTTTTATTACAAACATTCCATTCCACCAGAAAAGGGGGATACGGTTGCAATCAAAAAATACAATAAAAGCTGGAGTCGCTTGATGCGAAAACGCTTTGCTGAAACTCCTGCAATCTATCGAGAAAAATCCGCTGAAAATACTTCTAAATCTATGGAGTATTATTTGAACAACAAAGGCTATTATTACGCTGAGGTGGAACATATCAGTGAAACGAAAGGGAATTACACCAATGTCATTTATAAAATAAAACCAAAAAAACAGTATACCATCGATTCTGTGTTTTTTGAATCGGAAGATCCCCACCTAACTGAATTTTTCGAAGAAACGGAAAACGAAACCTTATTAAAGCAAGGGAAACCAGTCAGCGATGAAGTTTTCAATGCAGAATTTGATCGGATCATATCTGGAATGAATAATCGAGGCTTTGCTTTTTTCGAAAAGAACTTTATAAAATCTTATGGAGATAGTTCCGACTTAAAAGTCAAGGTTTATATCAAAGGCTTAACACCGAATGATGCGTTGGAACATAAAAAGTATACCATTGGAAAAGTGTCTATTGTTCCCAATTATCTTGCTTACTTCCCGGATTCCCTGCTTAGAGATTCAATCATTGACGGGTATCATTTTTTATTGAATCCAAAAGGGATACCTGTTAAGCCAAAGATCATATTGAATGCCTTGCATATTCGTTCCGGCGATATTTATAATAAATCGGAAAACATTGATCGAACGAAAGTTTCTTTGCGACTTTTAGAACCTTACAAGTCTGAAAATATAACTCTTGAAATCGATTCTCTGGACGATAGTAAATTAAATTTCCTCATCCGCTTGACGCTGCAAGAAAAAATGGAATTAAGTGGTGGTTTGGAATTTAATTTTTCGGATTATGCGCAAAGTTCCGGACCGCAAACTTTAATTGGATTTGCCGCTTCTTCGAATTTCCGAAATAGGAATGCCTTTAAAAATGCAACGGTCTTTGAAGCCAATGTCTCTGCAGGTTTTGATTTCAACTTCAATACGCTTTTTAGCCAGGATACCTTGCCGCTTATTTTTTCAAAAGAAATATCTGCCAGTGCGAATTTCTATTTGCCGAAATTTATGGACTATTTAGGTTTAGCAAAACGTCTAAACAAAATCAAAGTCGATGAAGATGAAAAAGGCCGACCAGAGAAGTTGATATCAGATAGATTCTATAGAGATTTAAAAGACAGAGCGAGAACTCGGATATCCCTTTTTTATGATGCTGTGAATATTAGTAATTTTTATTCCTATCAGACTTTTAATGCAACCTTGGGTTTCACTTTACAACGAGACCAAAAAAATACTTATGCGATAAATCAAGTTGGGATCAATTACTTTTTACCTAAACCCGAAATGGGATTCGATAGTATTTTGATGGCCAATCCCTTTATCCAAAGGAGTTTCACCCCGCAGTTATTTACCGGTTTATTTTTCCGAGATTTTGGATACATTTATAATGGTCCGCAAAACATCAATGGAACTTCTTGGTTTGGTGCAGCTAATGTAGAATTGTCAGGTGTTGAAGTGTTGTTGGCCAACGCAATTTACAATGGATTTGCAGATATACCTGTTGAATTTCAATTAGGTCTGGCCAATGGAGATAATATTTCTTTTTCCCAATATATTAAACTCAATTTAGAAGGACGGTATAACCGGATATTGAGCTCCAGGCATAGCCTTGCTTTTAGGGCATTTGGAGGCGTAATATTTCCGTATGGATTTTCGAAAGGAGGTGAGGTGCCTTATGTGAAGCAGTTTTATGGGGGTGGTCCCAACGGTATACGTGGGTGGCGTGCTAGGGAATTGGGGCCAGGTGGCTTCAAAGATCCATTGGCTCAAGGACTCAATGCTTTTTATCAAACGGGTGATTTGCAATTGGAATTCAATGCTGAATATCGATTTGATATTCCAATTCTCGAAGCTTTGAAAGGTGCATTTTTTGTTGATATGGGAAATGTTTGGACCTTGCAAAGAGACACTGCAAGGGTTAACTCTCGATTTAGAATTTCTCCCGAAAGTGCTTCAGATGGTTCAATACTAAATGATTCTTTTATTAAACAAATTGCAATTTCCGCAGGTGCAGGAATCCGGATTGACATTAGTTATTTTGTTTTAAGACTGGATGCAGCAATCAAGATTAGAAGTCCTTTTCTTACGGATAATGATAAAATCTGGTTCCCCGAAGCCATTGCCTTCAGAAATGTAAATTGGAACCTTGGTGTCGGTTATCCTTTCTGACTTATTTCATTAAACTCTTACGGCCATATTTAGAACAAATAGGGCAAACCTTTGGATCATGTCCTCTTGCCGGACAATACTCTCTTCCAAAGAAAATTATTTGAAGGTGAAGTTTATTCCACGTTTCTCTAGGAAATAATTTTTTCAAATCGGCTTCCGTTTTATCTACGTTTTTACCTGTACTTAAAGCCCAACGGTGAGCCAGTCTGTGGATATGCGTATCGACTGGAAACGCAGGCACCCCAAAGGCTTGCGCCATCACCACAGAAGCTGTTTTATGGCCAACTCCTGGCAATGCTTCTAAATCCTCAAAGGTTTCAGGTACTTTTCCATCGTGCTTATCAAGGATGATGTTCGATAAGTCCCAAATTGCTTGAGACTTCCTCGGAGACAAACCACAGGGTCGTATAATTCCTTTGATGGTTTCTACTTCCAACTTGATCATCTCCGTTGGATTATCTGCTTTTTCAAAAAGAAAAGGAGTGACTTTATTCACACGCGCATCTGTGCATTGGGCAGACAACAATACAGCTACAAGCAAGGTATATGGATCTTTATGATCAAGAGGAATGGGTGTTTCTGGATAAAACTCCTCCAACATTTTGGCAATTTCGATAGCCTTTACTTTCTTGGGAATTCTAGTCATATTTTGGACCTTAGTTTTCTCAAAGTGATTGTAAGAATGCCATGGTATCTACCCCGTCCGCATATTGGGTGATACTAGGTTCTTGGCTTTTTCCGAAAGGAATAATGTCAATTCCCTCAAATGAAGTTGTGCCCACTACGCATTGGATTTGATCTAGTTTACTTTGGATTTTAGTTTCCAAATCTTTTTGATCATCGTAAAATTCGTAATGCAAGCTTCCTATTCTGGATTGTAATAGTTCATCTTCTTTAACCAAGATGCAGCCATTCATAAAGTGCTTTATACTATTTAATATGAAAAGCGTATAATTATAATCGAAGTTATTTTTGTATTTATTGTTTAGAACGATGTCGTTGAATTCATGAAAGGTTTCCATTAGGAAATTAAAATCATAACCTTTAGGAACATATATTTTGGAAACGCTTCTGCAGCCTAATCCGAAATATTCAAAAACATCTTTACCCAAAAGCCTCAATTCTTCTCTGGTCTCCTCCCCTTTCAAAACAGCTATTGCATTTCTGTTCTTTCTTATAATATTCGGAACCTTACTAAAGTACTCTTCAAAGTACCTTGCGGTATTATTACTACCAGTTGCGATGACAGCATCAAAACCTTTTAACCTTTCTTCGAACCTAAAAAGACCTTTGACGGCTGGATTAATTTCTTCCATCAAATCAACAATCCACGGTATCAAGGTTTGATCCTTATCTGACAATTTTACTACAGCAAAATGACCGGATAAAAAAACCGTAATTAAATCATGAATCCCGACAAGAGGAATATTCCCTGCCATAATAATGGCAACTTGTTTAGGTTGCGCTGGTTCACAATTATACTTTCCAGTCCACTCTTTTAAGGCGTCTGTTTTAAGAAAAGATTGACGAATATTTGCCAATGCCAATTTGGTATTCTCCACAACAAACCATCTATTTTTAAAATAAGCGGTTTCTAGAATGGCTTCGTCTTTTTCGGTAAGGTTTTCAAGTCTGAGTCCCAATTTGCTCAGCAGTTCTATTTTCTCGGCTAATTGCATGTTTGTCCAAGTACTTAATTATTTGACAGACTTTAATTTTTATCTGTTCTTTGAAGTAGACTTTAATTTAAAATCACATTAATTTTTTACGTCCAGCGACATAAGAATTCCATTTTTCGACAACTGCTTCAAATTCTTCTGGAAGGTCTGATTCGAAAAACATTTTTTCATTGGTGCGCGGATGTACAAATCCAAGAGACTTGGCATGAAGTGCTTGTCGCGGCATTAAGTCAAAACAGTTTTTCACGAATTGTTTGTATTTCGTAAAAACGGTGCCTTTTACAATTTTATGCCCATCATATTTTTCATCATTAAACAATGGATGTCCCATATGCTTCATATGAACTCGAATCTGATGCGTTCGGCCTGTTTCTAATTGGCATTCAATCAACGACACATAGTACATCCGTTTGAGTACCTTATAATGAGTAATCGCTACTTTTCCTTGATCATCTTCTTCATCAAAAACAAACATCTTAATTCTATTTTTCGGATGTCTGCCCACTTTTGCATTAATGGTTCCTTCATCTTCATCAAATTCGCCCCAAATCAATGCTTGATATTTTCTTTCAATGGAATGATCAAAAAACTGTTTGGCCAAGTGGCTAATCGCCATTTCATTTTTAGCCACGACCATTAGACCTGAAGTATCTTTATCTATTCTATGAACCAATCCTGGTCGATCGATTTGATTGCCTTCCATGACTGGCAAATCATCTTTTTTATTTTTTTGATGGTGAAAAACCAATGCATTCACTAGCGTACCGCTTGACACTCCTGTTCCTGGATGTACGACCATTCCGGATGGTTTGTAAATAACCATCACATCATCATCTTCATATCGAATATCTAAGGGAATATCTTCGGGCAGAACCGGTTGGTTTTCTCTTGGAGGTTTTGATAAAAGAATTTTAATGACCTGATGAGGCTTGATTTTAAAATTCGATTTTACAGGTTTCTCGTCTACTAAAACAGACCCAGCTTTACACGCATTTTGAATTTTCGTCCGAGAAACCTTTTCGATTCTATCCAACAAAAATTTGTCAATTCTGGTAGGTTTTTGTTTTGGATCAACCAGAATTCTATAATGCTCGAACAACTCATCTTGAGTAATCGGTTCTACAGGCTGGACTTCCTTATTTTCAATTATTTCGTCAGACATGGTTTCCTCTTTTAATTCTAGTAAACTTCATTTTATTTGAAAGATTTCAAACAAAAACTGAATTCACTTAATCAATCTACAAGTGCAAAAGAAAACTGCTTATTCTTCAAATGCATCCATCAATCTTGGCCCAAAGGTAAAGCTAATTCCCAACTGTGGCAAAATTAAATCTGTTATAGAACTTTTTTGTTCAAAATAATCAATGGATTCACTCGGAATGATGTCATTATTCTCTCTTTCAACGTAATAATCAACGGCTGTCCCTTTGTAGTAGGAACATTTAAGATCTAAGGAAAGTCTTTCATTTACTATTGGAATGGGAATATTAAGACCTACTGAAGCGCCTAAGCTTAGGCTCCATGTTCCTAAGTCTACATACCGGTCGAAAGGTTCATCACTCACATTTAAGTCTGTTAGCTCCGTCTTGGTATTCATATTTATCGTACCAAAAAAACCTTCTAAGTAAGGCTTTATGGACCATCCAAAATCTGGTCTGGCAGAAAAAATAACATTTCCAATAAAAATGTTGTTGCTTGTTTCTTGTTGATAAACGGAGAAAACATCGTCAAAAGAAAAAGCTGAAATAAGCGATCGCGAGCCATATTCATAGTTGCACAAAGAAAAACCAGCGTATAGAGGCAAGTCTTTATCCACCAAAAATAGCATACTGGCTCCAGCTCCAATGTTTGATATTTCTACATTTTCAGCAAAGGCAGCCACGGGGATCGTCCTGCCTCCAAAACCACTTATAATCAGTTGATTGTTGGCTTGCTCTTCTATCAAATCATAGTTTTCTTGGCCATTGGACAATGAGCACAATGAAAGTAGGAGAAGAATTATATACGATTTAATGTATGCAAAGCTCATACAATACAATTGGGTTTTGTGAGTACAAATTTTCCAAAATCGTTTTAAAAACGAATTCAAAATTTGGTGTCTTTGAAATGGTAAAGGGAGGGCATTCTAAGAATTGATTCAATTCTTAATACAAAATAAAAGAAATTTCGAAGCTATTCGATTATTTTTGATTTTTAACAGTTTAATATTTTTAATCAATTGTAATAAATACCATAGAATTTACGCTAATGGATAAAATGAGTTTTGGGTCTTTCGTTGTGAAAGGGCCACAAGAAAATCGGACGATAAAACCACATGTATTGCCTATATATGCCACTTCTTCATTTGTTTTTGAGGATATAAACCAAGGTATAGATATCTTCAGTGGGAAAGTGGAAGCCCATAAATATTCGCGGTATTCTAATCCTACTTGTGATGCGGTTGCTGACAAAATTGCAGCGATGGAAGCGTATGGACTGGACATTGAGGCTTCTGCTGTTTTGGTTAGTTCTGGAATGGCGGCCATATCAACTTTAATGTTAGGCACTTTAAAATCAGGCGATAAGATTTTAACGCAAAGTAATCTTTATGGTGGTAGCACGGAGCTATTGACTAAGATTATTCAGCCGTTTGGCGTAGAGGTTATTTTAAGTAATCTCAATGATTTAAACCATCTTGAAGATTTGGTAAAAAAGGATGCTTCTATCAAAATGATTTATTTAGAAACTCCCGCCAATCCAACTATGGCTTGTGTTGATCTCGAAGCGATTGCCAATATTGCTTCAAAATACAATTGCACTACGGCAGTGGACAACACATTTTGCACTCCTTACATTCAGCAGCCTTTCGCACATGGAATCGATTATGTCATTCATTCTACTACAAAATTTTTGAATGGACATGGGAATGGAATTGCCGGAATCATCGTAGGAAAAGATCCTGAAGCGATGAAGAAAAAGGTTTGGAATGCCATGAAGTTAATTGGGACCAACTCGAATCCATTTGATGCATGGTTGATCAATAATGGCATGAAGACTTTGGAACTGCGCATGCAAAAACATTGTAGCAATGCTCAGACTGTTGCGGAATACCTTGAGAAACATCCAAAGGTCAGCCAAGTGAATTACAATGGTTTGCCATCGAATCCATATCATGCTTTGGCTAAAAAACAAATGAAAAATGGTTTTGGAGGAATGTTGAGTTTTGAATTAAAAGGAGGATTACAAGCGGGAATTGACATGATGAATGCCATAGAATTTTGTACCCTCGCTCCTACTCTCGGAGATGTGGATACTTTGGTTTTGCATCCAGCTTCTTCATCTCATATAAATATTGACAAAGCCGTTAGGGAACAGAATGGGATTTCAGATGGGCTGGTTAGGTTGTCTATTGGTATTGAAAGTGTGGAGGATATTATTGGGGATTTGGATCGGAGTATTTGAGTGGTCAGTATTTAGTATTTAGTATTTAGTATTTAGTATTTAGTACTTAGTACTTAGTACTTAGTATAGCGTCTGAATACTAACCAACTAACTACTCAAAGAACCACGTTTGCCCAATTCAATCGCTTCTAAATTTTGGATTTTTCCTTCTGTAACTTCAAAACGCAAGAGGGTTCGCATTTTATGAAAACCATGATGGCCACAAGCGCCTGGGTTCATATGTAGGAAATCAAAGTCTTTGTCCCGCATCACTTTCAAAATATGAGAGTGTCCGCAAATGAATAATTTTGGAGGGTCTGTCTGTAATATTTTTTTGACTCGTTTGTTGTAACGGCCTGGGTATCCGCCGATATGCGTCATCCAAACATCTAGTCCTTCGCAATCGAAGCGAAGATCCATTTCTAGTCTGCCTCTAAATTCTTTTCCATCAATGTTTCCCCATACTGCTTTCAATGGTTTGAATTCTTCCAAGTCTTGAAGTACTTCTAAGGAACCAATGTCTCCAGCATGCCACAATTCATCCACATCCTTAAAATATTTGAATACCTTTTTGTCTAAATAACTATGTGTATCTGAGAGTAATCCGATTTTTTTCATACTATGTCAATTTTTGCAATAAGGAAGTTGTTTGCTTTTTAGAAAAAATTTGATGTGCAAAAAACTGTCCATTTAGAAAGACATTAAACACACCAAACGCTGTCGTCATCTGCTGTGCTTTTTTACAAGAATCAATTTTGATTTTTTTAGTATCATGACCGGCTTCCGCAGCCGCTTCCAGCATTTCGTTTACATATAATTCTGTAAATGGACATTGGCTGGAATAATAAATAACCATTCCTTTTTTTATGGAACAAGTCGCTTCTTTCGCAGTGGGATAAAACACAGGATTGGGTGCATTTGAATTTAATTTTAAAGTCATTAATTCAAAGTGAGGATCTGCTGTATCTGTTTGTTTAAAACCGTTTTTTAAGAAAAACTTTTTATCCGTTAAGAATGGTTTTTTACTGGTTACTACAGCAACTCCATTGGTATTTTTTGCATCTGTTATACATTTCGCCAATAATTTTTTACCCCAACCTTTATTTTTGTATTGACCAGAAACCCATAAGCAATGTATAAAAAGGTATCCGGGAGCGTGAACAGGACGCCAAGCAAATTCGGCAGGCAGGTATTCAATAAAAACTTTACCTCTAACATTTAATTTATAAAAGCGCAATCCTTCCACAAACCTTTCTGACAACCAATTCTTTTTTGCCTCTACGCCTTTCAAGTTTTTTTTATTACTCAACGCGCAGCATATATGCTCTTCTTTAATGTTGCTGGTGTTTACTTCAATTATTTGCAATTGCTCATCCATTTCTCTTACCTGATTACTTCTGCAACAACAAAAATAGAACCTCCTATAAAAATAAAATCTTGGCGTTTGGCATTTCTTTTAGCAGCTTTGAGCGCGTTGGGAACCGAACTGTATGCTTTTCCTTTTAAGTCATATTTTTCAGCACTTGCTTGTAACTCCGTCGCTTTCAATCCCCTTGGGATATCTGCTTTAGCAAAATAATAGATTGCATTTTTAGGAAGCAAAGGCAATATATTTTTTAGATTTTTATCTTTTACAACGCCAAAGACTACATGTAGTTTTGTAAATCTTTCTTTGAGCACTGCTTTGAAAACACTTTTCAATCCTGCTTCGTTGTGCGCACTATCGCATAAGATGGTTGGAAATTGGCTCAACAAATGCCAGCGACCTTTGTATTGAGTTAATTGCTTGATTTCTTTCAAAGCAGTCCGAATGGTATCTTCTTCAATTGAGCCATGTGACCATACGGTTTGTAAAGTCCTCACAGCTGTTAAAGCAGTTGCTAAGTTTTTATTTTGAAATGGACCATGAACATTCGCTCTCAAACTTCTTTTCCATTTCTCTTTATTTTCTTGCACTTTAAAAGTAGAAAAAGTGTAGTTGCTGGTTTTCTCTTTTATTTTAAAAACCTTTTGCGCGAAGATCAATTCTGCTTTATTTTTCTTTGCAACCTTTTTGAAAACCTTTTTCGATTCTGGATTTGTCTCTCCAACAATTACCGGTACTTTCTTCTTAATAATACCTGCTTTTTCTTGTGCAATCAATTCAAGGGTATCCCCCAACATTTCCTGGTGATCAAAACTAATGTTTGTAATAACGCTTAGCAAAGGTTTGAGAATGTTTGTAGAATCTAAGCGGCCGCCTAAACCCGTTTCTACAATGGCGATGTCAACTTTTTTATTGGCAAAAAAGTCAAAAGCCAATGCCACTGATATTTCGAAAAACGACGGTTTGATTTTATTAAATAATTTGCCATGTTTGTTTACAAAAGCAATCACCTCTTTTTTCGGAATCAATTTTCCATTCAACTTTATCCTTTCTCTGAAATCGTGGTAATGTGGTGAAGTATACAAGCCGACTTTCAAGCCGTGTTGTTGGAGGATGGCTGCAAGCATATGTGCTACAGTTCCTTTGCCATTCGTACCTGCAATATGAATTGACTGAAATTGTTGATGAGGGTTTCCTAAATGCTCACTTAATTCAATGATATTCCCTAGATCCTTTTTCATCGCGACAGGACCTTTCCTTTGGTACATCGGAAGTTGAGTATACAACTGCTCTAGTACTGCCTTATATTGTTCATTTATACTTTTCACAATCGCAAAATAGAAAAAGTCTCCATCCTGTCAGTACAAAATGGAGACTTTCAATGTTATTTATTTTGTAAGTTAGATGGTTAGACTGTTAGACGTTAGATTTTTAGACGTCAGGCGCCTAGATTTTAGATGCTTAGACTTTTCAAAATCATCTACTTTCTAAACAGTCTAGAAGTCTAACCCTCTATTTAACTCTAAATTTAATCTTAATGGTCCCACATTGACGTTCAATATCGCCAGTTGAAAATTTGTATTTCTTAGCTCCTGCAATGGCCGTCGCTACTAATTTAGAATTCGATGTTGTAGAACCGCCTTGAGTAAATTTGGCACTGACCACTCTACCATTTGACCCAACACATACTTTTACGACCACATCTCCTGTTTTTTGCGAGCTGTCTCTAATCACCGGTTTTGTCAATACCTTTCTACCACTCAATCCTCCTCCAATTTCACCTGAGCCAGTACTAATTCCATCAAGGGCTTTGCCATCTGGATCACCATCCGGGGTCCCTGCATCGCCAGGTGTCCCTGAGTTTCCTTGACTTGAGCCGCTACCGAATGCAGATCCTATTTGATCTTTCAAAGCTTTAGCGTCTGCTTCTTTTTTCTTTTGTGCAGCATCTGCTGCTGCTTTTTTAGCTGCTGCAGCTTTTCTTTTCGCTTCTGCTGCTGCTTCTATTTTGCGTTGTTCTTCTCGTTCTTTGGCATCTGCCTCTTCTTGCGCTTTATCCTTTGCCACCTGTTCTTTCTTCTTTTTAGCTTCCTCTGCTGCCTTCTTTTTCCGATCTTTTTCTTTTTTAATTGCTAATTCCTTCGACTTAGCATCAGTCAATACCTCAGTAGATTTTGTTGATTGAGAAACCTTTGTTTTTTTAGGTTTTGACGTTGGTTTCGGTTTCACTTCTTCCGGCTCTGCGGGTTCTTCTTCTACCTCTTCTTCCACTTCATCAGGAGTTTCTGCAGCAGCTAAAGGAGCTTCATCTCCTTCGCCAACATTAGGCTCTCCAAAACTCACCAATACTCCTGCCGGACCTGGAGGCGGATCAGGATAAGTAACCAAAGACAGGAATAAGAATAAAAAGAAGAGAACATGGAATACTGTACTCACAGCCATTCCTATCCTTTTGTTTTTTTCTTCTGTTTGATCGATTGTGTATTGCATAATAATCAATTTTAGGATTATTAATATTGAGTAAATTGGGGTTGAAATCTATAACGACGAAATTCACTAAAAATGATACACGTCTGTTCTATTCAACTTTATTTAACAAGTTTACCCTTTAAAGGAAAGATGCAGATTAATATAAAAGAGTTGTGAGACTAATCAGGTTCAGTAGTTAAAATACCGTTAATATTCAACCGCATCGCCAAGTCCATTACTCTTACCACATGTTCCACAGGCGTTCCTTTTTGAGGAGATATTGTAATATCCAGTTTCTTTCCTTTAGTAGCCCGCTTTAATCTCTTGACAGCAATTTCAATATTTCCAAAAGACATTGCTCTTCCATCCAATTGGAATTTACCATTTTTTCGAATGGCAATATCCGGTGGAGAATCTGAAGAAACCGTTGGATTTCCACTTCCAGGAAGTTTTAAGTTCAAAGCATTTGGCTGAACAATAGAAGAAGTCAACATAAAAAATATCAATAACAGAAATATGATATCTGTCATTGAGGACATATTGAACTCTGCGCTAATTTTACTTTTTTTCTTGATCCCCATTTTGAAATCAATTATTAGGTTGTGTTGCCAAAATCATTTTGACGTTGAAATTTTTTGCAATACTCATTACCTTCTGAACCTGATCGAAAGGTGTTCCTACTTCAGCAGCAACAGCTATAGTCAAGTCCTTTTTATCTTCAGAATTAGCAATTTCACTTTTCAAAGCTGCTCTTAAGGCTCCAAGTTTTAAGTCCTTACCTTTTAATGTGTATACTCCACTTTTGTCGATATTAACAACAATAGATGTAGGAGACATCGTCCTGGCATCAGATTTAGGTAGCTCAAAAGGTTTAATCTGAACAAAATTCGCTGTGAGCATAAAAAAGATCAAAAGCAAAAAGATGATGTCTGTCAATGACGACATGCTAAATTCTGCACTGACCTTATTTCGCTTTTTCATCCCCATAAGGCATTAATTTAAACGAATAAATAAATAAATAAGGTTAAACCGTTGGTTCTTGCAGTAAATCCATAAAATCTACAGTGGAACGTTCCATTTGGAAAACGACTTTTTCTACACTAGAAACCAAGAAGTTATAAGCAACAAAGGCAAAAATACCGATGGCCAAACCGAAAGCGGTCGTTAAAAGAGCCTGGTAAATACCTCCTGCTAAAACATCAGGTGTTACATTTTGTGCATTTGCCATTTCATAAAAGGCGAGGATCATACCTGTTACCGTTCCAAAGAATCCAATCATTGGAGCAGCTCCAGCAATACTGGCTAATCTCGAAAGGTTTTTTTCTAACTTAAAAACCTCTAGGTTTCCAACATTCTCAATCGCAGCATCAATATCTCTTAAAGGCTTGCCGATTCTCGCCAATCCTTTTTCAACCATTCTCGCTACAGGAGTATCAGTTGTTTGACACAATGCTCTTGCAGCAGGAATATTACCTGCAGCTACATTCGCACGAATGTTGTTCATAAAGCTTTCATCAATCTGACCAGCTTTTTTTAATGTCAATAGCCTTTCTACAAAAATGTATAATGCAATGACGGATAGAATTAAAAGGATACCAATTACAGTTAAACCGATAGGTCCACTTTTGAAAATGATATCGAATAAACTCTGAGTCGCTACTGCATCCTCAGCAGGTTGGAAAAACAATAAAAGATTTGAAAACATAAGAGTGGTTATTTAGTTTTTTCAGTTTTGTATGTCTGTTTAGTTAGACTTGCAATTTTTGGGAAGAAAGATTCAGTTTTTGCAAGTATTCTTATCCCAGAGCAAACAAAATATGGGATAAAAACGTATTTAAAAGCGCCAAATTATCTTTGGGCGATTAAAATTACAGTTTTTTGTTAAATAAAAGTCTTTGCCCCATATAAAATTCATTTTTAATGTGTAAAAAGCTTGAATATTGATAAATTGAAGAGCACAATAAGGCTTTAGACCCCAAATCTTCCCGAAGAAATATGGTTTTGGTACCTTTTCTAAGGCATTTTCAAATGAAAGGATAGAATGTAAACGCTTTTATTAAAGTGGTTTTATAAAGTGCATCTGAACAAAACTTTCGCTTCATTTAATTCGTTAATTTTGTACATTTGCCCCATTAGCGAAAATTCGCTTTACTATTTTTATAATTTTCAAACTCAAATCAATGATTGACTTAACTGCTGAATCCCCAGCCCAAAAATCACAAGATTCGAAAACCAAGCCTCCACGAAGAATACGGAAAGTTGCTGTTCTTGGATCAGGAGTAATGGGATCAGGCATCGCCTGCCATTTTGCAAATATTGGATTGGAAGTACTGATGTTGGATATCGTTCCATTCAACCTTTCAGATGAAGAAAAACAAGATCCTATAAAGAGAAATAGTATTGTGAATGGTGCTTTAAAAGCTGCACTCAAATCAAGACCTGCTCCACTTTATGACAAAGGATTTGCCAGTAAGATTCAAACGGGGAATTTTGATGACGATTTATCTAAAATAGCGGATTGCGATTGGATTATTGAAGTGGTGATTGAAAGATTAGACATTAAGCAGCAGGTTTTTGAAAAAGTAGAAAAACACCGCAAGAAAGGAACCTTAATTACATCAAATACTTCGGGCATTCCTATACATATGATGTTGGATGGAAGAAGTGATGACTTTAAAAAGAACTTCTGTGGAACTCACTTTTTCAATCCACCGAGATACCTCAAACTTTTAGAAATCATTCCTACTTCTGAGACAAGTCAAGAGGTTATTGACTTCTTCATGCATTATGGAGATGTCTTTTTAGGTAAGAACACCGTTCTCGCAAAAGATACGCCTGCATTTATTGCCAACCGTGTTGGTGTTTATGCAATGGCAAAAATATATCAACTCACCACCGAGTTAGGCTTGAGCATTTCTACTGTTGACAAATTAACCGGTCCTGCAATAGGAAGACCTAAAACAGGTACTTTTCGTTTAGGTGACTTGGTTGGACATGATACCAGTGCTAAAGTTATTCAAGGTATAAAAGACAACTGCCCGGATGATGAGCAAGCAGGTACTTTTGAAGTTCCTAAATACATGGATTTCTTATTAGAAAATAAATTTTTAGGAAATAAATCTGGACAAGGTTTTTATAAAAAGACCAAAGAGAAGGATGCAAAAGGTAGAAAAGTTATTCTAGAGTTGAATTTAGAAACTTTAGAATACGGCCCTTCTGCACGACCTGACATTCCAAGTCTCGCTGCAGTAAAGCAAGTAGATTCATTGGAGAAGAAAGTTCAATTTTTCTTTAAAGCGGAAGATAAAGGTGGAGAATTGGTAAGAAGATCATTACTAGGACTCTTTGCCTATGTGTCGAACAGAGTTCCAGAAATTTCTGACAATATATATGGTATAGACAATGCTGTAAAATCAGGTTTCGCTTGGGATGTTGGACCTTTCCAGTATTGGGACATGGTTGGTGTAAAAGAAGGTATTGAAATGGCAGAAGCTCAAGGCGAGAAAATCTCGGATTGGGTAAAAGAAATGGCAGCAGCTGGTCACAACAAATTCTATAAAACAGAAAACGGTGTACGCAAGTATTACTGTGTTGAAAGCAAGAGCTATAAAGAAATGCCAGGTGGCAAAGAATTTATTGTTCTAGATGCTTATAGAGAACAAGCTCCAGTTTTCAAAAACGACGAAATAGTTTTACACGATATTGGCGATGGCGTTCTTTGTTTGGAATTCACTTCTAAAATGAATGCTATTGGAGAAGGTATTTTACGAGGCATTAACGAATCCATTCAGATCGCAGAAGAAGGCGACTGGAGAGGATTGGTCATTGGTAATAATGCAACCAACTTTACGGTAGGTGCAAACTTGATGATGATCGGAATGTTTGCCTTCCAGCAAGAATTTGAAGAGCTGGACATGGCCATCAATTTATTCCAACAAACTACAATGCGTTGTAGATACTCCAGCATTCCTGTAGTTGCTGCAACACAAGGCTATGTATTTGGCGGTGGTTGTGAAACCATTATGCACTGCGACGCTGCAATGTGCGCTGCTGAATCTTACATTGGATTAGTAGAAGTTGGCGTTGGTTTGATACCAGGTGGTGGCGGAACAAAAGAATTCGCTGTCAGAGCATCTGATTCCTTTTTCGAAGGAGATGTTCAAATTCCGACCTTGATCGAAAAGTTTAAAACGATAGCAATGGCTAGTGTCGCTACCTCTGCAAGCGAAGCCTACAAGTTTGGCTATTTGCAAAAGGAAAAAGATCATGTAGTCATGAATGCTGGTAGAAATATCGCTGAAGCGAAAAAGAAAGTGATAGAATTGGCTCCGAACTATACGCAACCTGTTCAAAGAAAAGATGTAACCGTTTTAGGTAGAACAGGTTTGGCTGCTTTATACGTTGCTGCAAATGAATTGCAACTTGGAAATTATGCTTCAGAGCATGATATTCTAATTGCTAAAAAAGTTGCCTATGTACTATGTGGTGGCGACTTGACTGGCACACAAAAAGTCTCTGAGCAATACTTGCTGGATATAGAAAGAGAAGCATTCTTAAGTTTGTGTGGAGAACAGAAGACATTGGAACGGGTACAGCACATGTTGCAGACGAATAAGCCATTGAGGAATTGATGAGAAGTATTCAGTATTCAGTATCTAGTACTTAGTATTTAGTATTTAGTATTTAGTATTTAACACTGACTACTGAGTATATTAAGAAATGAGACTATGAGTCATAACTTTAAAGAGCTAAATGTTTGGAAGAGGGCTAAAGACTTAGCAGTCCAAGTATATTTGGTAACAAAACAATTTCCAAAAGAGGAAATATTTGGATTAACAAATCAGATTAGAAGATCTAGCGTTTCAATTTCATCAAATATTGCAGAAGGTTGTGGACGAAATTCAGTAGCACAGTTGAACAATTATTTGAACATTAGTATGGGTTCAGCATCTGAGCTTGAAACACAGCTTTTGATTGCAATTGAAATTGGTTACGGCAAAAAGGATCAACTCACTTCTTTAATTAAAGAAGTTTCTGAAATTCAAAAAATGATAAATGGTCTTCAAAGAAGTTTAAAAAAATAAAGTATAACAATCAATTTAGTATCGAATACTAAGTACTAAGTACTCGATACTAAATACTAAAATTTAAGAACATGGAAGCATATATAGTTAAAGCATATAGAAGTGCAGTTGGTAAATCAAAAAGAGGTGGTTTTAAAAACTACAGATCAGATGATTTGGCAGTGGACGTAGTCAATTATTTAATGGATAAAACGCCAGAACTCGAT
>CALIAG010000057.1 GCA_938041325.1 uncultured Saprospiraceae bacterium
AGAATCGTTGGTGATCAACGAAAAAGCATTGATGGAGCCAGCACTGAACCAAGCAAAGGAAGGTGGCAAATTTCAGTTTATGCGAAAAGGATATTACACTGTAGATAGAGATAGTACAAGCGATAAGCAGATTTTCAACTTGACTGTGAGTCTTAAGGATTCATATAATAAGAAAAAGTAAACAGTCTTCAGTTGGCAGTTTTCAGTTGGCAGTAAGGCAGTCTTCAGTTGGCAGATTATAGACTGCAGTTATCAGAGTACTGAGTACTGAGTACTGAGTACTGAATACTAATTACTCCTCAAAAATCTAAGATAGTTTTTGCTTTGATAAATAAGGAATCTTCAGGCGCATTTATACTCAACAAGGTTTTGCTTACAGGATGTTCAAACTGAATATTCGCTGCATGCAGAAGCATTCGTTTAATGCCGAGTTCGTTACGAAAGTATTTGTTGTGCTTTATGTCACCATGATCTTTATCACCAATAACTGGATGGCGCAAATGAGAGAAGTGTCTTCTGATTTGATGTCTTCTGCCATTTTTTGGAAAAACTTCAACCAAAGAATATCGCGATTGAGGATAAGGTCCAATTGCGAAAGGAACTTCAGTTTGTGCGAGTTTGGTATAGTGACTTATGGCTTCTTTTTTTTCCAACCATTTTTCCCTTGCTAGTGGATAATCAACAATGCCTTCTTCTTCCACATATCCACGTACGATGGCAAGATATTTCTTTTGAATTTTTTGTTGTCTGAACAGTTGAGAAAGGTCGCCGGCTATTTCACTGCTTTTACCAAAGACCAAAACGCCCGTTGTTCCTCTATCCAATCGATGAATGGGGTAGACTCTTTGATTGATTTGTCGACGTAGTAATTGGAGCACAAAGATTTTGTCTTCGGTGATCTTTGTCCGATGGATCATAATGCCCGGAGGCTTATTGATCGCAATGATGAAATCGTCTTCGTATAAAACTTGAAAAGGTAAATCGAATTCCAAAGTAGGTAGGTTAAGATTTTTCAGCAACAAACAATTGACCTGAACAATTTACAAATGCAATCAATCCAAAATCTTTTTTAAAGACCAAATCTCTTTTCGGACTTACAAATACGTCCTCAAAAGTTTGATGTTTTATTTTGATTTGTTCTTCATAATGCAAAAGTTGAAGATGATTCATTTTAGGGACATCGTCAAAACTTGGGAACAAAAAATCAACGCGAAAGTCTTTTAAATCACATTGCGTAATATTTTGAGTGATGAATAGACCATCTACCAAATTGCCATTCACCTGTCTGAAATCTGTAAAAGTAGATAACTGGAGGTTGTCTTTGCCATCGTATTGTGAAGAGATCACTTTTACCATTGCAAGAGGTTCATTCGTTTTTAAATCTCTGAATTCTTGACTGGGTGATTTTTTATTCAGAAAGTATTTAAAACTAATGGTTGTGCCGGTAGAATCAACAAAGGAAAAATCTTTGGTTTGTTTTGGAAAGAAATAACTTTTTGATGCTTCCCCTTCTACATGTGGCAGTGGTTTGCAAGCGTACACAATAAGCGCAATAAATAAAAAGTAAATTAGTTTGTTCATTTAGGCAGCTTTAAAACACCTTGTTTATTAGTCTAGTTTTTCCAACCAATTATAAAAACTGTATTTTGAATCATCAATAGATTCCTCGACCATTTCATCATCAGATGGAAAGACGGCATAAGAGCCTCCGTAGTCCTCACAGTTGCCATCTCTAACAGCTCTATTGTCTCCACTGGCTACTGAATACAGGTTTTCCCATTCTGACTGACCGGTAAAATAAGTTTCTTCTTCGACATTCAATTCAGAAATGTTCTTCAAAGCAACATTTAGCTGGATGTTGGCTTCTTTTTCTTGTTCCACTGTTGTAATTGTAGCATTGACGGTAATAAAAGCTGGTGTTCTTACTTCGACATAAGCAGAATCCACGGGATTCCATTCTAGTTCTGTAGTATACCCATTTTCAACCTCTACATTTGCATTGCAAATATCTCTATTCTCCCTGTCAAAACTAACATTTGGAGAGTCAAAATATAAATCTATGAGATAATGAGGTTCAAAGGCATCCGATTCATGCAGATGAATAATATTCCAATCCAATTCCATAGGAAATTCTTGACCATAAAACAAAACTTGGTAGAGCGCATTTGCATTTCGTTCCCATAACCGGCCTTGCGTAGGATTTAATAAATAATGAGCAGTTCCTATTTCTCGCATTTCGTCACTTAATTCTGAAGCATCTTTAAAGTCAGGAATGTAGCCTAGCGTTTCTTCAAAATAATTGTATGCGTTTCTAGCGGTTCGCTTATCGCCTTGTCTGGCATCTTGTAAATAAGCCATTCCTAAATTATAAAAGTATTTTGCAGAATTCTCCCGAGCTTCTTCAATGGTTTCTTCTAACTCAAGAAAAGTAATGTCGACTGGAATTGCAAAATCATCTAAATTTTGCAAAATAGGGTAGACTCGGTCCTGTCGATCTTGGATATCAATGGCTGCATCAAAAATCCTTGGCCAACGATCATCACCACTGATGTATTTTAAATTGTCAAGAGCGATCTTATCGCGGTTGGTAACTTGATTGAAAGCTTTTTCAAAACTCAAAACATCTTTGTATTTCACTTTATTGCCATCTAGCCTTTTCAATACGATTTCCAAAGCTTTATCAGGATTGCCATTGTCCAATAACTTCTCCGCATTGCCACATGCGAAAAAAAGTAAAATTACTAAGGGTGATAAAATTGATTTCATACGCTTTTTCGTTTTTTTATCAAGTTTAAAACCGACTTCAAAACCAATAATAAGCTTGGTATGGAATTGTTTCTCTACTAGAAATCAATCCTGATTTGTCACTTGATCCTGTGTCTTCTAAAAATAATAGTAATGCTTCGGTTTTACTCTTATCAAAAACTTAAAGTCCGTTAAACATTGTTAAAAGCTGTTACTTTATATTTTTGATAAAGTAGCCTTCGAATTCGATGGAAGAATTAGGTGAAAATCCATATTTAATTCTACTTTTAAGAAACAAAAAAATCAACTTATGTACGAACCACTAAAACATGCTCACTCCGGTCTACGCTGGATCGTTTTGATTCTTCTTGTCGTTGCAATTGTAAATGCCTTAATGAAATGGCAAGGTAAAAAGTCTTACACTTCAGGTGATAAAAAATTAGGACTATTTGCAATGACTGCGCTGCATATTCAATTTTTGATTGGATTGGGACTTTACTTCATCAGTCCAAAGGTTATTTTTGATGCTGCATCAATGAAAAACGCAATGACACGCTTCTTTCTTGTCGAACATTCTGTGATGATGGTTTTGGCGATTATCCTAATTACAATAGGCTATTCGACTGCAAAAAGAGCAGCAGAAGACAGTTCGAAATTCAAAAAGACTTTTATTTTTTACCTAATTGGTTTACTACTTATTCTTGCAGCAATTCCTTGGCCTCCTAGATTCGGAGCCGGTTGGTTTTAATAATTGAAATATACTATTCCTATATTCTTAGATAGAAACTATGTTAACAGCTGTTTTTCCTGAAAAACTTCATTCGTATTGTTCAAATTTGATTGCTTCATTTGATTCAATTGATCAAAAACGGCAAGCAAAGTTGATAGAAGTATCGGAATATATTGGGGCACAGTTGGAGAGCGGTGCAGAAGCCAAGCTTAATGTGATTTGTACCCACAATTCTCGACGAAGTCATATAGGACAAGTTTGGTTAGAAATTGCAGCTTTCTGGTACAAAATTAAAAAAGTATCGTCTTTTTCTGGAGGAACAGAAGCAACTGCGTTTAACGAACGGTCAGTAGAGGCTTTACGTCGTGCGGGTATTCCTATCAAAAAAGTAAGTCAAGGCTCAAACCCTAAGTATACAATTGATCTAGAATTCTCCAGCTCCTTACCTAAGTTTTCCAAGAAATACAACGATGAATCCAATCCTCAAAAAGATTTTGCAGCCATTTTAGTTTGTAACTCCGCAGCAGAGGCCTGTCCCGTTGTATTTGGCGCACAAAAACGATTTTCGATACAATACCTCGATCCTAAAAGATTTGATGATACAGATCAAGAATTAGAGGCTTATGATGAAACGGTCGAACGAATTGGAAAGGAAATGTTCTTCATTATGAAAAACGTCAGGAGCTAACAAGTTTGTTTGAATCTCAAATACTTCCAAATAAAAAAAAGAGGCTGTCTCATAAGTAGGCGGCCTCTTTTTTTTTATAAAAGGGATATATTTCTTATTTTAGAATATGGGAAACTCAAAATCAAAGAAGCCTGTTTTCAAGGCTTATAATCCAGATCAATTAAGTTTATTGCCACCGAGTTTAGAGGAACTCATTCCTGAGAATCATGTTGTTCGTATAGTACGTAAGGTAGTAGACCAAATAAACATAGATAGTTTATTATCAAAATATGAAGGAGGAGGCTGCTCCTCATATCATCCTAAGATGTTGCTAAAAGTGATCATATACGCTTACATCAGTAACATCTATTCATCACGAAAAATAGAATCGTCGGTTCAAAGAGATATTCATTTTATGTGGTTATCGGGAATGCAACGTCCAGACCATAATACGATTAATCGTTTTCGGACCAATAAGTTAAAGGGAGTATTGAAAGAAGTATTTGGTCAAGTAGTTTTATTAATGGTAGATGCGGGTGTTGTGAACATAAAAAGAGTGTTTGTAGATGGGACCAAGATCGAAGCAAATGCGAACAAATACACTTTTGTTTGGGGTAAGTCAATAGTAAGAAATAAGCAACGGATAAAGGATCAGTTACAGGAATTATGGGACTATGCCCAAGGTGTAGCAGCGGAAGAACTACAGGATAATAACCCAACCACCTATGAAGAAATAGATTCAGAAAAAGTAAGTAAAACCATAGCCTCAATAAATCAAGCTTTATCAAATAAGCCAGTAGAAAAGAAAGTAAAGCAGAAATTAAATTATGCTAAACGTACTTGGCCAAAAGCCTTGGATAAATATAAAGCACAAGAGCAGAAAATGGGAGATCGTAACTCTTATTCAAAGACAGATGAGGATGCTACATTCATGAGAATGAAAGAAGATCATATGAGAAATGGTCAGCTTAAAGCAGGCTATAATTGGCAAATAAGTACATCGGATCAATTTATATTAAACTATGATATTTATCAAAACCCAACAGATACTCTGACGCTTCCCAAGCATATAGAATCGTTTAAAGAGCTTTATCAAACGTATCCAGAAGTACTGGTAGCCGATGCAGGATATGGTAGTGAAGAAAATTATGAACTGTTAGACAAACTAAAGATAGAAGGTTATGTGAAGTATAATTATTTTCATAAAGAACAAAAAAAGAAATACAAAGACAATCCATTTTTAGTGGCGAATCTTTTCTATAACAAAGAGAAAGATTTTTATGTATGCCCGATGGGCCAACGAATGGAAAAAATAGGTAGCAGCAAAAGAAAAACCAAGTCAGGCTTTGAACAAAATTATAGTGTGTACCAAGCAAAAAACTGTGAAGGCTGTCCAATGCGAAGTCTATGTCATAAAAGTAAGTCCGATCGAAGATTAAGTGTGAATCACAATCTTCAAAAGCACAAAAGTGTAATGAGGCAAAGGTTAAAAACAGAACAAGGATTAAAACATAGATCTCAGCGCCCAGCTGATGTAGAGGCTGTGTTCGGTAATATAAAACACAATAAAAACTTCAAACGTTTTTACCTGCGTGGCAAGGAAAAGGTAGCAATTGAAGTTGGACTACTGGCCATAGCACATAATTTGGCTAAGATGGCAAATTAAAGGTCTTTTTTAGCTTTTTTAAAACCTAATCATCCACACAAAAACCGGCGTCTTTATTTGAAAGAAAATATCTAGGTCGATTAGGGTATAATGAAAAAGAGGCTGTATCGTTAGTTTTGATACAACCTCTTTTCTTTTATATCTGATTGGATAAATTGTTATTTACGAAATCGCAACTCCGTTCCCTAACATTTTTAAAATTTTCAAATGAGAGGATATTGCACCGGTCACCTCTTTAAACTCGTAGTAAGGCAAGTTGTATTCTTTTGCAGTTTCTCTAACAATTTTTGAAATATTGCGGTAATGGATATGAGAAATGGATGGGAACAAATGGTGTTCAATTTGATGATTCAAACCTCCAGTAAACCAAGTAACAATTTTGCTGTTGCATGCGAAATTCGCCGTTGACTTTAATTGATGAATCGCCCAAGTATCTTCCATTTCACCTTCTTCTGGAATATCAAAATGATTTGGGCCCTCAACCACATGTGCCGGCACATGTGGT
>CALIAG010000058.1 GCA_938041325.1 uncultured Saprospiraceae bacterium
AGGATTCGCACCCGCTAGTTTTTGTCTGTGACAAAGAAACGACGTCTTTAAAATCCAACACGACAATCGTTCAATAGAATCGTATCTTTTTCTAAGAAAAAAACTAGCGACAGGGGAGCGAAATAAGTGTCCTCTTTCAGAATTGAATACCTTGGTCTTTGGATAGGATTCGTACCCGCTAGTTTTTGTCTGTGACAAAGAAACGACGTCTTTAAAATCCAACACGACAATCATTCAATAGAATCGTATCTTTTTCTAAGAAAAAAACTAGCGACAAGGTTGACAAAAAAACTAGTGACTTGCGAAATAAACCAACAACTTGTCGAATAGAATTATAAAAGAAAGAAAAAAAGAAACAAAACAGCAAATAGTATTTATCTTGTTAAGAAAAAATGCGTTACAAAATACACGATCAACATGGAGTGAATTTTTTGACGATGACTGTCGTGGAATGGGTAGACGTTTTTACAAGGTCGGAATACAATGATATAGTCATTGACAGTTTGAAATATTGTCAGGAAAACAAAGGACTTGTCATCTATGCTTATGTCATTATGTCCAATCATATACACTTGGTAGCTAGAACAGGAGGGGAAAATGAACTAAGCGATGTCATTCGTGATTTTAAAAAGTACGCAGCCAAGACCATTATTAAGAGGATAGAAAGTAATAAGCGAGAAAGTAGGAGAGAATGGATGTTGGAGATATTTAAATCGAATGGCAGTCAACTTGCTGGAGATCGAAAATATCAGTTTTGGCAAAAAGGCAATCGTCCAATCGCACTATATAGTGCCAAAGTCATGTGGCAAAAGATTGATTATATTCATCTGAATCCTGTTAATGCTAAGATAGTTGCTGAGGCTGATCATTACCTATATTCCAGTGCTTCTAATTATATGGAACAGGAAGGCCTTCTGGAAATTTGCAAAATGGATGAATTTGCTTGACAGAATAAAACGGTTTGCGCTAGTTTTTGTCTGCGACAAAGAAACGACGTCTTCAAAATCCAACACCACAATCTTTCAATAGAATCCTATCTTTTTCCAAGAAAAAAACAAACAATAAATCCCCCAAATCTCACCCCCACCCATAATTAAAACTAACACTAATCCGATCCTCCTCCGACATATTCATCGGCACCTCATGCCGCAACCAACTTTCCCAAAGCAAGACCTCACCAACCTCCGGTTCCACATAAACAAAACTGCGCATCTCTTCCCGAGCATCCGTCACGCGAGTAGGCGCAGCCATCATCATGCTATGGCGCGGATCCTCAAACTTGATCTTACTCGCCCCCTTGGGCACCGCAACATAGGTCGTGCCACTGATGACACTATGCGGATGCAAATGCGAGGTATGAATACCACCGGCTGGAAGGATGTTGATCCACATGGAATCCAGCTTCACCTCCTTGCCATCCAAATTAAATTGAAGGTCTTCGACGAATTGTGCCACATGCTTATCCAGCAATTCCACCAAGTTCTTGAAGATCGGAAAGCGCCAGGCCAGATAATCCAAAGAAGCATAACTGGTATAGCCGGGGAAATCATTGTCGTCGCACCACTGCTGGCCAGCCTCATCATCTTCTGCAATAGACAAACAAGAATTATTCAATTCTGCTGCATCAGGGGCTTTGCCCAAATCAGACAATTGCGAACGGTACAAACGGGTGACGAATAGAGAAACTATTTTTGACATAATTGACTTGGGCTTTTTTTGATTGGTCAAAATCGAGCAACAAAGATACAAGGGTATTGGAATATATTTGCTTAAATATTGAACTAAATAAATTCCCCAAATCGAGTCATTCAATCAGTAGGTACCACTCCCCAAATCACCCAAAGACATACGCCAATAAACGTATCCCCTCCAATGGTTTTTTCCCATATTTTTGTAATCAGTTTTAAAGAATATTTTACCCCCTTTTTCCATGTGGACCTCCAAAAAACTTTTGCTCCTTTTTTCATTGCTATTGTGCACTTGGACAACAATCGCACAACCTGTAGAAATTGGTTTCTTCGCAGGAGCAACCGCGTATCAAGGAGACTTGGCACCGAGTAGGAGCAGAGGAAGCTTGTCAGAATACCATTCGGCATATGGTTTCTTCGGCAGAGTATACATCACTCCCTTTTTAGCCATCAAACCCACATTCCTCCAAGGCAAAATATCCGGCCACGATCAATTCTCAAAAGACATCGGTCGCTTAAATAGAAACCTAAGTTTTCATTCCGAGCTTTCAGAATTGGGCCTTTTAGCCGAACTGAATTTCCCACTTTTCCAAATCAAAAACCGAAGCCAAATCAAGCTACAAGTCTTCGGCGGCCTCTCCAGATTCAAATTCAACCCTACCACTTTCCTAGCTGGCAAAGAATACGAACTACAACCCCTCGGCACAGAAGGCCAAGGCATGCCCGGTCGCCCCGCGAAGTACAACTTAAACGGTTTCGCCATCCCCGCAGGCATAGGATTTTCCATCGGATTGGACGAGCACATAACCATCGGCATAGAATTGTCCATCCGAAAAACCTTCACCGATTACCTCGACGATGTAAGCACGGTCTACATTGATTATGATGAGCTACTGGAAAGCAATGGTACGATGGCCGCGCTATTAAGCAACCGTCGAAATGAGCTGGGAGAAAATGGAACTACCGCCTTTCGTCCTGGCGCTTATCGCGGCGACCCTACGGACAATGACTCTTTTGTTTTTTTTGGCTTAGCGATTTCTGTGGCCTTGCAAGGGGACAATCATTTTCGCAAGACGGGTAGGATGGGGTGTCCTGGTAAATAGGGGTATTGGACGTGAATGAATTGCGTTGCAATTCTGCATTTAAGATCTGCGGATTTGAAATAAAAACTTTTTCCAACGTAAGAAGAAACTCCCTTCTCTCTCTGGAGAGCTACCGTTTATACACAAATCAATTCCGATGGTTGAAAATCGAAATTAAACACGATCAATTTTATCGAAGATAAAATACCTTCCGTGTCCTTTTGCCCTTTACGATAGAAGGACTTCCGTGTTCTACTGTGCCTCTTCTGTGGTTCAATTGCGTTAAATCGTCAATCTTTTAACTTTAAGATCTTAGATATGTATAAACGGTAGCTCTAGAGAGAAGGGCTGGGGATGAGTTCTTTAAATGCCCATGAGTCTTTAAAAAGCCAAGCATGCACAACCCAAAAACCCATCACTCCTCCTCATCAAAATAGTCAAAAGAATAATCCTCGTCATCTTCCAACCAATTGTTTTTTCCGTATTTGTTTTTTGATTCCTTTCTCTTGATTTTTAATTTGATAGCTTCATCTTGCTGTCTAGAAGAACTGCTTTTTCTCTTTTTATTTGATGGACGATCCATGAAAACGAAATTTTGCGTCTATTTAAAGTTAAATTGGTTTGACCAAAATTTAACTATGCATTTTAAAAAATATTTATCTGTTTAAAAGTGAGACCTAATTCTGAGGAAATTCTGAAGAAATGGGGTCTTTTTTAGAATTAGCTGTTTTTTTATTCTCAAAATCATATCGCTTTTCTTCTTAAAGCCTTTGACAAACCCGATTTATTTGTGAAAAAACGGACTTTTTAAAGAAGGAAAGAAACTTCAGATTCTCTACAGATTTCGGTTTTATCTTTGGCCTATGCAATCTTCCTTTTTTACAAAAAAATGGAGAGCGCTTTTTGTTACAAAAAATAAATTTCCACTCTTGCCAGATGATGCTCATTCCATCTGGCAATTTTTTTTTGACAAAATTCAAAAACTTCAGAATATACTCAGATTCAGCTTGCTTCTTTATGGCGCAATTACTTAATGTTCGAAATTATCTAATCCATATAATCATTACAAATACACAGAATGAGCAAGTCAACGAACAGATATTCAGACCAAGATTTGGCAGAGTTTAAAACTCGAATCGAAGAAAAAATCGCGAAGACAGAACAGCAAATTAAATTTTATGAAGATCAAATCCAGAGTATTTCTGAAGCCCAGAATAATGAGAGCGATTGGATGGATGATACTTCCGCTGGCCAAAATTTAGAAATGTTGTATGCTATGCTCAATAGACAAAAAAAGCATTTACAGGATTTGAAAAATGCTTTGGTCAGAGTGCACAACAAATCTTATGGCATCTGTATTCTTTCCGGAAAAATGATTGACAAAAGAAGATTGCTCGCCGTACCTACCACTACCAAATCTGTAGAAGCAAAAAATAGTGCGCAAAGCCAACCGAGTACAAAACCATCTTCCTCACCAAGCAATTTTAAACCCAAGAAATCGGGCAATATCATTTCTAAAGTAGTCAAACCAAAATCTGCTGCCCCAAAAGTCAATGATCCTTTATTTGATGACGAAGATGACATCCCTGATTTTGATATGAAACAGGATTTAGAACATCTGGAAGAGGTGGACGCTGATGATTTGTATGATGATATTTAAGTAACAATAATAGCGATTGTTTTTAACAGGGTTTATCGCATTGAAGTGATAAACCCTTTTCTTTTTGCACCGCATTAAAATTGATTTTCTTTTCATCTAAGATTTTAATATCTTCCTTAATGGAATGTTTAATTCCTGTTGAATTTTTTCAAAAAATGCAATTAAATCTGGCAGCTGTTTTAGAGAACTTCGTTTTGTAAAAGCCAAACAATTTCTAAGTTTAACATTGAAATGAAAATTCTAATCATAGAAGACGAAGCAGAATTGTTGAACCTGATTCTCCGCTATTTTAAACGGGAAGGTTTCGTATGTGAATTCGCGACCGACTATAAATCGGGATTGAAAAAGATCAACAATTACGAATACGACTGTGCAATCATAGATCTGAATTTACCAGATGGAGATGGTTTGAAATTGGTCAAAATTCTAAGGAAAGATCATACCGAAGCTGGAATCTTAATCGTCTCCGCAAGAGATACCTTGGAAGATAAAATCAATGGCTTAGACATTGGAGCAGACGATTACCTGATCAAACCTTTTAATCTTTCAGAACTCAACGCAAGAGTAAAGGCTGTGATGCGCAGAAAAATAAATGAATTCAATAAAGAATTGGTTTTTGGTGAGCTGTCAATTAACGTGGAAGAAAGGTGCGTAAGGGTAGCGCAAAATGAATTGTTTTTGACAAAAAAGGAATACAATATTTTTCTTTATTTGGTTCGAAATAAAAATAGAGTGGTCACCAAAGACAGTATTGCCGAACACCTTTGGGGCGATTATATGGATGAAGCGGTTTCCTATGATTTCATTTACACGCATGTGAAAAACTTACGAAAAAAATTGGCGGAAAAAGGCTGTGGTGACTTTTTAAGAACAGTTTATGGAATCGGTTATAAATTTCAAACACATTGAAAAAGAACGGCCTATTCTATATCTGTTTGAGTGCGATTGTTATCCTTGTGATCTGTTTCATTATCTCTCTTTTTTTTAGCCCGGAACAGTATTGGAAAGCCTTCCTATTGGCTTTGTTTCCAGCGGCTATTGTGGCAGTAAGTTTTCGACTATTTACAAATTATAGAATCAAACTAATTTACAATCAACTGCTTCAAATTTTTAAAACATTGGAAGAGTTTGATGTTGACGAACCTTCAAAAGTATCCTTCGAAGAATCTCCTTTTCCAATTTTTAATGAACTGAATGCTTACCTAGTCGGCTTGATTGATCGGGTCCGAAAAAATTATAAATCCAATAAGCAATTCACAGAAAATGCATCGCACGAATTGCAAACCCCATTGGCCGTAATAAAAGGCCATATCGAAATTCTTTTGCAGTCTCCAAATATTGGGGAAAAGGAAATAGAGTCCCTCGGCATTTTATTGCAAAACACCAATCGCCTTTCCAAAATCAATACGGCTTTAATTTTATTGTCAAAAATTGAACACCGACAATTTGGTGATTTCGAAAAGGTGAGCTTCCTAGAAATAGCGGAAGAAGCGCTGCTAAATTTTCATGACTTAATCAGCAGTCAATCTATCGAAATAAAGAAAGAAGTAGAAACAGATTTTGAAGTAGAAATGAGCAAAACCCTTTCAGAGATTTTATTCAATAATTTATTGCAAAATGCGATTCGGTACAATACCGAAAATGGTTTTATAAAAATCAAATTAAAAAAGGAAAGCGTTGTTATCGAAAATCCTTCTAAAGAATTGGACATTGAAAATGCCAAAGTTTTATTCAGAAGATTTCACCGGATTTCTGAGGTAGAAGAAAGCCTAGGATTAGGCCTGTCTATTGTTCAACGAATTTGCGAAGAATCTAACTTGGACATTGAATATAAAATTGAAAATAATTTACATAGCATTCAAATTAAAAAGTTGAAAAATAATTTGGATGCCAATCATTTCTGATGCTCAAGACCTGATTCACTCCAACCCAACCCAATCCAACACCAACTCAAAAGACTCCGCCCGCTTATTCGAAATCAATATCGCAATCTCCTCCATCTTCTCCCCAGGAAAATTGTTCATATCCAAACGCCTTCCCCGAAAAGTAGGATACAGTTCGGCCAACGGAATTTCTACGGTCTCCCAATCCCCAGAAGTTTCAAAATTATAGACATAAGAATGCCGATCATATTGATCTGGTTTAGTTCTAAATTGATATTGCTTCCCATCTCCCTTCAATCGAATTTTACAAACCGTAAAAGCACTGACATCCACTTCTGCAAAGCGATGGCGAATAGACGAAAAGCCACCATTGTTTTTCAAAGAGACGTCTCCGTGATAAACCCCATGACCAGCTGCATTGATCTCTAAATTTCCGTCAGAGCGGCCACCCATTACTACATCGTCAACAACATACCAATCTGATAAATCATTGGTTTTATCAAAGTTGAATAGAATAGTCGGACCTTTTGACATAGGAAGGAGGAATAAGAGGATGATGTAAAAAATGGGCTTCATGTAGGGTAAACAGCAAACAAAGAGAATTGTTGAGGAAGTACTTAGTATCTAGTACTCAGTATCAAGTACTTAGTACTCAGTATCGGGTACTAAATACTAAATACTCAGAATCAAGAACTAAGCATTCAGTATTAAGTGCTAAGTACACAGTATCAAGTATTTCGTGCTCAGTACTAAATACTAAATACTAAATACTAAATACTACCAAACCCATATCAACCCAAACTGCGCATATACCGGCAATAAGGCTCCCTCATCCTTCCCCTCTGCACGCGTTGCACCAATCCGAAAAGACAGATCAAATGCTTGGCCCAAAGATTTGCTTCCTTCTAGGCCGTAGTAAAAATTACCAGCTGTTGGTACATACCAGCCGTCTGTAATTTCCGAGTAATTTTTTGTCAAAATTTCCCCATTTTTTAGCTTAGTTGCAATTGCTTTATCAAAACCCAACTCGGCAGCTATGTGCCACTTCTTTTGATAAAGTCCTGCAGTCAGAGAAAAATCTGATCCGAAACTCGCCATGCTGACAAAGTCTGTTTTATGCTGGCGATACAGCCCATATCCTTTGGCAATTACTTTGAAATTGTTGACCTGGTAAAGCTGTACTTGCGCACCAATGCGAACTTTAAAGTCGTCGAGGAAATCTGCGCCAGCAGGTTTTGAAAAATCAATGGTGGCAAAGATCGGCTTGTCCTTTTTGATTTGATAGCCGTAGGTCAACTGAGTCGTTAAGCCGAAATCATAACCAATACTCAAGGCCGTCAAATGCCGCGATTCTTCTGGAATGGCTTCCCAGTTTAAACTTTGTGTCATAGCTGTTTGTGCAAAACAGAAAAGGATAAAAGCACAAAATATATTTTTCATAAAAGTTGATTTAAAAATAATTTATAATAGGAGGGAGTCTACTCGAATTGACAACGAGGCAGGCTTACATGATCTCCTGCAGATATTCCAAAATTAAGGGACGGAAATTTTCCCAACCAAAGTGTGGAATTTCGTGGCCACAACCTGAGATTTCTACAAGGTTTACAGAAGGATAAAAAGCGGAAACCAATTCTGCATGTTCCTTTCCATAAGCTTGATTTAGCTCACTGTAAGCGAAGAGTACTTTAGTAGGATAGTTGGCTAAGTTTTGGGTAAAATCCATGTCCGCTTGATTGGCTTGCGCCAGTTCTAGTGAAGCAGAAGAGCAGACTGCACCATATCGCCAAAACGGCAGTTGAGTAGGATCGTCGCCAGTGTCAGAGGCAACAGAAGCAAGGGCCAGTTTATAATCCAGCGCTTCATGTTCGTCGCTCGTAATGAATTGATCTTGGTAAACGAAATCATTGGTTTGTTCATTTCCAATTTGCAATTGTAGAGACCTTGAAAAATAATCTGAGACTTGGTCCCAAGTAAAGCCTCCCGGTTCGGAAAGAATAAGTCCAGCAATGTTTTCGGGTTTTTGATTGACATAAGCTGTTGCCAACATCGCTCCCCAAGAGTGTCCTGCTAGGAGCACTTTTTGTTCAGTGTCTTTTTTATAGTGATTGATTACGCCATCCAGTTCGTCTATATAAATCTGGACAGCGGAATAAGCACTCTCGTCCAAACGTTGCGACAATCCAGATCCCATTTGATCATAAAAAACAACAAATAAACCTTCATCAGCAAGCTCCTTAAAATTGAGCAAACTTCGATAGTCGGCACCAGGCCCACCATGAAGCATTAGTAGAATCGGATCTTGAGGATCTCCGAATGTTTCTGAATGTAACTTCACTCCATTTATCGTGATAGAAGGAATACTAGAATCTTCCATAACAGTGAGCGGCACCAATAAGCCAGGTTCGTTCATGTCGAGTTCTCCAGAACAGGAAGTAAGGAAGAATACGAAGATTAGAGCTGCGGTCTTAAATAAGCATTGAATTTTCATAATTATATTTTTTTTACAAACATAATTGCATTCAAAGCAGCTTTTGCTTCATCTTGTAATTTGGTACTTATTTGAAGGGGAAAGATGGGGAAGTTCAGGTGTCAACTTACACTTTGACCCTTTTGTAGGTTATTGGTTGCCTTAATAAATAAGTAGTCAGCCGGGATCTGAGTAACTCACCCCGATCGCAAGCGATGTCCCCTCTCTTGAAAAAGAGGGGTGTTGTGACGAGTTAGGAATTGCGGTGCAATTCTGGTAATGAGATCTGCGTTTATAAAATTAAAACTCTCTCCCAACGTATGAGGAAACTCCCTTCTCTTTGAAGATGAACGAAGTGCACTCTGAATGTAATGAGGAGGAGAGCGTGAGCTCTGACGAAGAGAACCACGAAGTGGATGGCTGGGGATGAGTTTTTAAAAAAGTCGCATTATCCCCTTTATTTATCTAAAATAGAATTAGCATACTGCGACGGAGTCTGCCCAGTCGCTTTCTTAAAATTTCGATTAAAAGAAGACTTTGAATTGAAGCCACAATCATAGGCTAAGGTAAGAAGCGTAAATTGCTGGTTTTCAGGAATAGCAATCAAGCGTTTGAATTCCTCGATTCGAAAGGCATTTACAAAATCGTAAAAACTCTTGTTTTCTTTTTCATTTATAATCTGCGACAAATAATTTGGATGGATGGCTAGAGCTTCTGCCAAATCATTTAAGGAAAGTTGGTTGTTTTTATAATAGGATTCAGCTTGCATTAGATGAATAAGCTCTTCGTATTTTTTGTCTCCAGTATTTTTTGTTAAACCGGATTTAGCATATTTTTCTTTATCAGAACTGCCTTCAGCTATTTTGGGAGCAGCAATTTCTTCTTTTTGAAAAGAAGGTTTACCGATTGTTTTAGAATTGATAAAAATATCCTTTTGTTGTATTCCAAAGAAT
>CALIAG010000059.1 GCA_938041325.1 uncultured Saprospiraceae bacterium
GAGTTAATGGATTAATATTTAGCCTACCTAAAGATTTATTTTTAGACTCATCTAAAATTTGTTTTTGTTTCTTTTAAATTAGCTTTATCTTTGAGGAAATCGCTTTGACTATGGAGCAACTAATAGAAGTTTTTCAGGAACCTTGGGCATTAAGAGCCTTGATCGCATCCTCATTAGTAGGTTTGATGTGTGGAGTACTAGGCTGCTTTATTGTTTTGCGGAATATGGCTTTGATAGGTGATGCTCTTGCCCATGCAATTTTACCTGGAGTAGTCATAGCATTTGTCTTAGTTGGATACAGTACGCTTAGTTTTTTTACTGGAGCAGTCTTAGCGGGTCTTTTTACGGCTATTGGAATTACTTGGATTCAACACAATGTCAATACAAAAAATGATGCAGCGATAGGAATTGTTTTTACCGCCATGTTTTCGATTGGGGTAATCGGTATTTCATGGATCAGCCAGAATGAAGGTGTTCATTTAGATTTGAACGATTTCTTGTTTGGGACAGTGCTTGGCGTTTCTGATTCTGATTTATACTTGACTGCAGGAATTACAGCTTACGTATTAATAAGCGTAGTTCTTTTTTACCGATACTTGTTTATTACAACTTTCCAACCTGTGATTGCTGAGACCATGGGCATCTCTGTACAAACTATTCATTATTTTCTAATGCTATTGCTTTCTTTTGCAGTCGTCGCTTCTTTGCAAACGGTCGGTGTCATTTTAGTTGTTGCCATGTTGATTACGCCAGCCTCTACCGCACTTTTATTATCAGATAGATTGAATGTAGTACTGGTTATTTCAGGCATCATTGGATTATTAGCAGCGATACTTGGATTGGTGGCTTCTATTCTACTCGACACGACTCCAGGTCCAGCAATGGCAATTGTTGCAACACTTATGTACCTCATCACCGTGCTTGTGGCGCCAAAGAAAGGATTGATTATCCGAACCGTTCAAAAAAATCGATTGCAGCGAAAAATTCAGCTGGAAGATACCTTGAAGCAATCTTGGAGAATTTTACAGAAACAGGAAGTTTTGAGTATGGACAATCTTCTAAAACGTTTGGGTTTTAATAGATCTACTTTATCAAAGCACCTTCAGAGATTAAAAAGGGATGGTTTAATCAACTCGATTGGAACTGATTCATTGGAACTCACTCCTGATGGTCTAAATCAAGCCAATAGATTGGTAAGAGCACACAGGCTTTGGGAGACTTATTTGGTTAAAGAAATCGGACTTACTGAAGAGCAAATCCACGAGGATGCTGAAAAGTATGAACACTTATTGACGGAAGATATTCTTGATGAAGTGGACAAAGAGTTAGGATTTCCAACTCAGGATCCGCATGGTTCGCCCATTCCTACCAAAAAAGTTTAGTTACTCCTCCACTTTTTCTGTCCCCAATTGGTTGTCGTCATCCAGCTTATCAAACAAGTTATTGAGTCGATACATCTCATCTAAGGTATCATCCAAATAAAAACTGATGTGCGGAATTCGTCTTACGTGCTTTTTAATTCGATAAGCAAGACTTTGACGCAATCTGCGCGTTTGAGTTTCCAGTTCAAGAATTACTGCTTGTTTATTTTCTCGGTTGTAAACTGACAAATATATTTTTGCAACTCCAAAGTCTGGAGTCATTTTCACTGATGTAACAGTTACTAAAGCCTCTGCACCGTATATATAGGAACCTTCCTGTTGTAATATATGACCGAAATTTCTTCTTATCAATTCAGCTACTTGCTTTTGCCTCTTGGTTTCCATATTCTAAATTTTTAATAGAATTAAATTATTCTATTTCTTGTATTATAAACGATCTAACAACTGGACGGTAAAAAAGATTCCTACAATCAGAAGTTTAAAAAGATGCTTGAATACCTTACAAAGGTATTGATTTGTTTAAAAAACTCCAAAATACCTTTAAAAGAGGCCTTTTCACCTAAACAGCGATTTTATTCTATTTTTGCAAATCTTATGCACTACTGTAGAATTCAAAAATAATTCCATGAATGCATGATTAAAAAACAGATTATTATTAAAATTGTTTTCTTATTGAAGTTCTAAAGTTAGAGCAAAATAATTGGTTAGAAATTTTGGATGGCCATTAAAACTAAAAGTTGCAAGGATCACAAGACATACTAGAAAGTCCAATTGAGTTTTTGAAAGGGGTTGGCCCTATCAGAGGAGATATGCTGAAGAAAGAACTCGGCATATTCAAGTTCCGCGATTTACTCATGCATTATCCATTTCGTTATGTTGATAAAACTCAATTTCATAAAATCAATGAAATCTCATCGGAAAGTGATGCTGTACAAATTCGTGGGATTTTAAGGAGGGTGGAAACGCATGGACAAGGTAGAAGACGAAGATTAGTAGGTCGCCTTAGAGATGAGACTGGTGCCATTGAGCTAGTTTGGTTTAAAGGAGTCCATTGGCTGGAAAAAAACTTATTGGTAGGAGGCGAATATGTCGTCTATGGAAAAGTCAATGCCTTTAAAGGACAATTAAATATTCCACATCCTGAAATTGAATCCATCAATGTCTCAAATAATAAGAGTGCATCTACTTTTGCTCCGGTGTATCCGAGTACAGAAAAACTGAATCAAAAAGGATTGGATGCTAAAGGTCGCAGAAAATTGATGCTAACCTTGTTTAGCAAACTAAGTCCTCAACATCTACCAGAAAATTTACCGCAATACATTGTCGACAAATTAAGATTGCCTACACATTTTGAGGCTTTGAAAAAAATACATTTCCCAACCAGTCAAAACGAATTAGATCAAGCTCGAAAGAGATTAAAATTCGAAGAATTGTTTTTCTTACAATATCGACTATTGGAGGTTAGAAAAAAAAGAAAAGGTGCGATCAAAGGGCATGTTTTTTCTACCATTGGCGATCATTTCAATCAATTTTTCAAAGAGAAAATTCCTTTTGAACTAACTGGTGCTCAAAAAAGAGTAATCAAAGAAATTAGAAAAGATCTAGGAGGTGGCACACAGCTCAACCGTTTGCTACAAGGAGATGTAGGAAGTGGAAAGACGATTGTTGCGCTCATGACCATGCTTATAGCACTGGACAACGGTTACCAAGCATGCCTTATGGCCCCAACAGAAATTCTAGCACAACAACACTACGCTGGTATTGGAGAAATGATGGAAGGCCTGGATATAGAGTTGGCTTTTTTGTCTGGAAGTGTGAAAGGTAAAAAACGAAAATTACTTTTAGAAAGATTGGAAGCTGGTGAAATTGATATTCTTATTGGCACCCATGCATTAATAGAACCGCCTGTTATTTTTAAAAACCTGGGATTGGCAATCATAGATGAACAGCATCGTTTTGGTGTTGCGCAAAGAGCAAAACTCTGGGCCAAAAGCAAGCCCTACCCTCCTCATATTTTGGTCATGACAGCGACTCCAATTCCACGGACATTGGCCATGACCCTTTATGGCGATTTGGATGTATCGGTGATTGACGAATTGCCTCCAGGTCGAAAAGAAATCAAAACATTGCACCGAACAGAAAACCATCGCTTGCGAGTGATCGGTTTTATGAAAGAAGAAATTGCAAAAGGACGGCAAGTCTATGTGGTGTATCCTTTGATTGAAGAATCCGCTACTTTAGATTTACAAAATCTAATGCAGGGTTATGAAGTAATGGAAAGAGAATTTCCAAAACCAGACTTTCAAGTTAGTATAGTTCATGGAAGAATGAAGCCAGCTGACAAAGATTTTGAAATGCAACGTTTCGTCAAAGGAGAAACCCAAATCATGGTCGCTACTACGGTGATTGAAGTCGGCGTTAATGTACCCAATGCTTCTGTTATGATTATTGAAAATACAGAACGTTTTGGTTTATCGCAATTGCATCAATTACGCGGTCGTGTCGGTAGAGGTGGTGAACAATCTTACTGTTTATTGATGTCTAGTTTTAAATTAACATCAGATGCAAAAGAACGGATCAACACAATGGTCCGAACCAATAATGGCTTTGAGATAGCGGAAGCAGACTTAAAGCTTCGCGGTCCTGGCAATATCGTTGGCACCCAACAAAGTGGGCTTTTAAATTTTAAAATTGCGGATCTTGCCAGAGATTCAAAAATATTAGACACGGCAAGAGAGATTGCCTCACGGGTATTAGAAAACGATCCAAAGTTAGAAAGGCCAGTCCATCAAGGTTTAAAATCTTACCTGATGAAATACGTAGGTAAGGTAGCAGGTTGGGGAAGAATTTCTTAACTAAAAAACCTAACTCTTCTCTTCTTGAGTGAAGTGGTATTTGTTACCAAAATCTTCTTTCTACGTTTTAATAAAGAGCATATCTTTTTTAATCACATTCTTTATTCAAAAGATTTTCTTTAATAGCATTTGCCTTAGTAAATGCCTGGCTTGCCTATGTTCTCCATAAATCAATTAAACAAAGTTTTTTTTCTCACTAAACAAAACAAAATTATGAAAAAACTTGTCGCAGAATTCATTGGTACTTTTTGGTTGGTTCTTGGTGGATGTGGAAGTGCAGTTTTGGCTGCTGCTTATCCGGAATTAGGGATTGGATTTGTTGGAGTTTCGCTTGCATTTGGGTTAACGGTTTTGACAATGGCTTATGCTATTGGGCATATTTCTGGCTGTCATTTAAATCCAGCAGTGTCGATAGGATTGTGGATGGGCGGCCGCTTTGATGCAAAAGATTTGCTTCCATACATTGGTGCACAGGTTATCGGAGCGATTGCTGGTGCAGCTGTCTTGTATTTAATTGCAAGTGGAAAAGCAGGCTTTGAAGCTGGGGGATTTGCTGCAAATGGTTATGGTGCACATTCTCCAGGAGGTTATAGTATGACCGCTGCTTTTGTAACTGAAGTTGTTATGACTTTTATGTTTTTGATTATCATTTTAGGAACGACACATTCCAATGCTTCGCCCGGTTTTGCAGGTATGGCAATCGGCTTAGGTCTTACTTTAATTCACCTTGTGAGTAGTCCGGTCACCAATACATCTGTTAATCCGGCAAGGAGTACGAGTCAGGCGATTTTTGCTGGAGATTGGGCAATACCGCAGTTGTGGTTGTTTTGGGTTGCACCAATACTTGGGGCGATATTAGCAGGCTTGGTTTATAAGTTTATGGCTCCTGAAAAGAATTAAATATTATTTCAATAAAACTGATAAGCCGTATCTATTCAAATAGGTACGGCTTTATTTTTTTATAAAAAAAATTGTAAAACAATTCGATTGGAGAATCCTCAATTACTTAAAGGTAAAGCATATTATTTTTGAAATCAACAATCACTTTATCGTGGGCAAGTTGGGAAAGACTCAAAATACCAGTGATCGGAAGATCCAATTCCTTGTTAATATGATCCAGATTTTGAAGTAAACAATGATGTCCACTGAAACTGCTAGAACCTAGCGAGAATTTAGAAAGAGTATAGCGCTGTAAAGCTTTGCTTTTTTGATTGACTGTGATGACTTGGGAAAAGGATTCATTGATTGTTGATGATGTAAATTCACTTTCCTTGTCGGTATCAATGAAGTGTACGGTTGCGCCACTGTCCATCGCGAAGTGGTGGCTCTTGCCTTTAATTTCTAACTCAACAAGAAGGATTTGATTTTCCACTTTGAAAGGAATAGCAGATGATTCATTAATTATTTGTGGGTCCAATGAATTTTTCGAAATCGTCATGATAGATTGTTCAAAATCCATGATGAGCGTGTTTGGCATAAAATAACTTCCACCAATAATGCCATCCAAATCAATACCTAATTGCTTTTTGAGGTCAGACAAGCAAATAAGATGAGCACTTATGCCGTGTTGAATAAAAGAACCGATTTTTATTTGATTGATTTGGTGTGCAGCCATTTGCACCTCTCCTTCTGGCGTAACTAGAATTTGATCTGACTTTTTAGGTTGCCCATCAATAAGAATTGCATCTGCACCTGTATCCAGCAAATATTTGCCAGTTGTACCGTCAACTTCGGCCTCTATTATAATCAAGCCATTAATAAAATGAAAAGGAACTGAAATATCACCATTTGCGGCTTGCATCTGAGTAGGCAAAGCCAAGATCAGTGCTAAAAATGTGATTAAAACCCAAGATGTAATGATGTTCGTTCTTTCCATTAAAGGCGATTTATTCCCCTTACAATGGTATAAAGTTAGGCAATCATTAACATAAAATCAATATAAAGTTTACATTAAATTAACATTCAGTCGTATTAAGCATCATTTTAAGCTGTTTATTCCAATAAAAAAGCCTCGGTCTGGTCTGACCGAGGCGAAAAATAGGTTTTACCTATTTAAATAAAATTGTGTTTTAAACATCAGAAAATCTCTGATGAAGTTTGTTTTATGTAGCTCATGGTAGTTTTGTTACCTTGTGTCGATGTAGTTAGTTCGGCAGAATTAATTCGGCCAATTATAATCTATAATTTAAGCTAAATGAAAATGTTTGACCTGGTTGGTACAATTCAAACAATTGATCAGCAGTATTGAAAGACTGATAAACTTTTTGCTTTTCAGAACCTAGAATATTGTTCATACTAAATGATGCTTTCCAGTGGTCATTGAAACTTTTAGATAATTTAAAATTCAAACTATCAAAAGGTTTTTCATAAACATCAGGCACTTGTCCAATACCAACGATTGACAAACGTTCTCCCTGTGTGTTGAACGACAAATTGGTTTCCCAACCTTTTTCCCGATCATTATAGCTCAATCCTGCATTGATCAAATATGGTGATTGACCAACCATTCTTCTTGTATCCTCTATGAGCTCTCCGTCACGAGCAGTAATTTGACGACCTGTAAATTCTTCTGTAGTCATTTGAACATTAGATTGAACTAAAGTTGTATTTACGTTTAAGCTAAATTGTTTTAGTGATGGTGCAATGAAGCTCAAATTTTTTCTTAGTTCGAACTCAAGACCTACAACTGTTGCATCACCTACATTTCGTGGGATGAAGTTGTTTGGTGAAGTCGCATCAAAAGCAGTCAACTCAATTGGTTTTTCAAAAGATTTATAAAATCCACTTACTGAAACTATTTGGCCTTCTGGTAAAAAATATTCCCAACGCAAATCTGCATTCGTGATGTGCGTTTCTTCCAAATCAATGTTACCAATAAAAGTACGGCCAGTGATTCGATCCTCGATTTGAGCAATGGATTTTTCTTTGAATGTAGGGCGTGCTAAAGTTTGACTGGCAGATGCTCTAAAGTTCATCGTTGTTCCTTTTTCCAAATCCTCTGCTAAAGTGTACACTGCATTAAAAGCTGGCAAAATATCTAATTCATCTAATACTTTTCTGTCTTGAAAAAAGTCTGATTCTACATCTACAATATTTTGTCTTCTTCCAGTATACCAATTGTCTACTTTCTCAATCCGAGCGCCATAGATCAATTTAAACTTTTTTGAAAAAGGCAACTCATTCATTACGTATCCTGATAAGATATTTTGTCTAGCATTGTAGCTTTTCGCAGGTTCATAATTAAATTCTACATAAACTCCTGCATCATTCTCTGGACTCCAGATCAATTCGTCATTGAAAAGTTCATTTGGATCACCAGTAAAATCTATGGTTCCTCTTCTTCTAACTGGTAAAATATAATCAAGGATTTCAAAATCTCTTTCTTTCATCACACCTGAAAATCCTGCTTTTATCTTTGCATCTAATTTTTTAATCCCTGTAAAAGTATATTCCAAATCTAAAGTACCAGAATAATTCGACTCATCAAGGGATCTCCACGTACGGGTAGCTCCACCACCAGTACTTCTGTTTAACTCATATACCCCATCCGTTATTTCGTACGCTGTAGTTCGAATGTCTGGTTCAGACATGTGTGAGAAAGTTGGTGAAAGTTTCCAGTTGATTTCAAATTTACCTTCGTTCAAGGTATGCTTTCCAGCCAATAAGAAATTGGTTACAGAACGCTCCGTATATTCCAAGTTGTTTTTCTCTAAAACGGCTTGTCCAAACTCTTTTCTTTCCTGATTGATTTTTGCAGCCCTACTTGTTCCATTTTGACTATGCAATGCACTCAAAGAAATTTTGGAATTTTCAGTTTTAATGGCTGTGCCCAACTGCGTACTCCAAAGCACATTATTGGTACCAAGCTCTCCTGCTCCTTCTAAATCTTGTAGCAAAGAAGTCACATTCGTTTCCGGATCCTTTACATAGGTATTGAATTGAAAGTTGTCGTAATACTCTGTTTCATTTTTATAATTGGCAGAAACCGTATATCCTATATCAACTTTATTCAAATTAATTTGATCTCCAAAAGCTACAGAACCGCTGTAATTCATTCCACTTCTTTCACGCATAGTGGCCATTGTAGGATCTAACAATTTTGTCAAATCAGTTAAGTCTTCTGAGCGTCGTGTGATACTCGGAAATGCAGTTTGAAGCGTATAAGGATTGGCACGTTTTCCATTATCAAAACCAAGGATATCAGTTGCACTTCCTTCATAAGTTATAAAGTTATTATTGAAATGCATATCTGGATTAAAAGAGCCACTTATTGAAGCAGAAAATGTTTTTGCGCTAGGAAAATCTTTGGTTATGATATTAACCATTCCTCCTGAAAAGTCACCTGGCAAATCTGGTGTAAAAGATTTGTAAACAATAATATTGTCTACTAAGTTGGTTGGAAAAATATCAAGCTGAACAGAGTTTCGATCCGGGTCCAGTCCTGGTACATCCATTCCATTCAAAATGGTTTTAGAGTATCGATCTCCCAAGCCTCTCACGATGACATGTTTTCCATTTTCCACAGACACACCTGTAACCCGTTTGATTGCTGCCCCAACGTCACTATCGCCAGTTCTTTTAAATGTTTGGCTTGACATTCCGTCTAACAAACCAGGGGCTTTTCGCTGGATAGCCAAAAGAGCTGTTTCTGTATTTCTTATTTGTGAAGCCGTAACAACGATTTCGTCTAGCATTTGACTTTGCTCGGTGAGCTTTGCGTTCAACTCCGTGTCTTTACCTGCTACAACTTCTAAATCAGTTACTTCAAGTTTGGAATAACCTATGTAGGAAAACTCTAGTGAATAAATACCTGGATCCAAAGACAAGCTGTAATTCCCATCCAAATCAGTGGTATTTCCATTACCCGTTTCTTTGACTAAAACGTTGGCAAACATAATGGGTTCGCCAGATTGCGCATCTGTCAATGAACCTCTGATGGTTCCTTTTTGCGCGCTAAGTGAAAATCCAAATAAACAAAGTAATAGTGTGGAAAAAATAATTCGTGAATTCATTTTACAATTTTATTTAAAAAAGTATTTTATTGACCTCGGATATTTTTGTAAAAAAACATCCGAGGTTTTTATTTAAAGTGCGATGGAATTATTTTGATTTTTTGTTGACCAATACAAAAAACCTCCCATCTATTGAATTTAAAATTTGCTATTCATAGCTGACCAAGACCAGTTGGCAAACGGTGTTGCATCTGCTCCCATAGTTGGGCTTTCCTGAATGGTATTTCCTTCTGCATTTAATTTTCCTTCAACTGCAGAATCATAAGCCGCAGGAACTTCACAATCCATGGATTCATCATCGTTTGTACTACCTGTGTAAACAGTTGTCCAATCCGACATGGAAGCTGTACCTACCCATTCGCTATTAGAAATAACTAGCCTATCGTTTATGAAATTTGTATAAGAATCAGTTTTGTCTTCCGTACAATTATTCTGAAAAGAAGCTCGGACTTTTATGTTATCCGTAAACCCTCTCCAACTTGCTCCGCTAATGGTTCCTTGTGCTTTGGATTTCAAATCACCGGCTGTATCTGAACCACCATCTTCATCTATAATTGTCAAACCGTTAATTGTGAATAATCCATCTGTGTAAGTAGAACCTTCAGGTCCATCAATTTCCAAGGCATTGTCACCTGCAGTAGCACCGGACTGAATGACAAAAGCATTTGTTATTGTACCTGAATAATTTTGATCAATATCTATTCCGTCATCCTCTCCATTTGCAACAACTAAGTTTTTCACATTTACGGTTCCACCGAAAAATTCAACTCCATCATCCAAGTTTGCAACCACTTCAATATTTTCTACCAAAGTTCCGTTTCCAACACCTCCAAAAGTAATTCCATTGATCTCGTTGTCTGCTCCGATCAAAGCACCTCCATGCCTTACAGAGAGATATTGTATAACACCGGAATTATCTTCCTCATCATCTCCTCCATATCTTCCGAATAAATCATCTGCAGGAATCCCTTCAATCTGACCTTCTGTATCACCATCTGCTACTGAGACAGGTGCTTTTCCTAATATGATTAATCCACCCCAAAGAGCATTGTCCGCATCCGTTAGATTAGGGCTAAGGATACTACCCGATGTGATATTATCAGAAATAGATGTCATGATAATTGGAGCATCAGCAGTACCTTCCGCTATTATCTTAGCTCCACGAGCTATTATTAATGCTGTTGCTAAACTTCCAGTTCCAGGATTGGATTTGATGACTGTACCAGCTTCGATTGTGAGAACATTTCCATCTTGCACGACAACCTTTCCACTCAAAACATAAATATTATCCGCAGTCCATGTAGTTGTTTCTACTTCACCAGTAACTTCTATTATTCCTTCTTGCGATCCATCGTCGACACAAAGGCACGCAAAACCATTGATTGTTGGAATAAAACCGTCTGGGCAGGTAATAGTCGCACATGGATCTGTATTTTCGTCATCATTCCCACAAGAAAAAGTCAATGTGCCAATTATGAGCGCAAATAAAAAGTTCTTAAGATTCATTGTTATAAATTATTGATGTTAAATAGTTAATAATCATTTGATTCTTTGTTCGCTGCAAATTTACGGTTGGAGTATTAAGGGAAAGGGAAGCGGATTGAAAGTTTACGTTAATTCGAGGGGGTAAAAAGGGCAGATTTGTTAAGTATGGATGAATTTTAGGTCGTCATATTTTACATAGACTTAACACTGGGAAGGGTGACTTTGGTAGGAGTACTTTGGCAGGGTTGGTATTCATTTGTGATTTTAAGAACCAGTTGGTGGGCATTTTATTGGGGAATTTGAAGTTTATAGAAAAGTTCATAAGTACTAATTCATTTTACCAATAGAGGTCTCTTCACTTCATTTAAAAGATTCAAAATGTTGATTTTTTTAAAAAAATAATTCCCTGGTTAACAGTTAATTACAAAGCTTTCTGACAATTCAAGAAAAAACTATTTATGGAATTTTAAAAATCCTGCGTCTTATTAGTAGAGGCCTATTCGATCGAATGCTTTCTGGCTATTATTTTTTACATACGATTCTTGGAAAATGATCTGAGATGAAGCAGGATTGTTGTATCCTGTTGCAAAATGCACCGAGTT
>CALIAG010000060.1 GCA_938041325.1 uncultured Saprospiraceae bacterium
AGAGCCTTTGATAAAAGAAGCCATTTTAAAAGGAGGTGGTATTTATGCGGAGTACCGCACAGATGATGCCCGTCTAACAATAGAAATTGCGAAGCTTGCTTCCCAGCAAGGAGCAGAATGTATCAATTATGTTAAAGCCAATGATTTCGAATATACCGATGGAAAAATCACGGGCACCCTATGTCAAGATACAAGCACAGGAGAAGAGTTTACAATTAATTCTGAATTCGTAGTAAGTGCAGCAGGGCCTTGGGTAGATACTATTCGCAAAGTCAACAAATCAATGACCAAGAAACATCTCTATCCAACGAAAGGGGTGCACATAGTCTTACCGTTTGATCGTTTGCCTCTTAAACATTCCGTTTACTTTGATGTTGCTGATGGTCGAATGATATTTGCGATTCCAAGGAACAGGATCACTTATGTTGGTACGACAGACACTGCTTTTAAAGGGAATTTGGATGAAGTAAAAACCAACCAGGAAGATGTAGACTACTTGATTAAGGCTGTAAATAATCTTTTTCCGACCACAAACATTCAATCAAAAGATGTCGTGTCTAGTTGGGCAGGTTTGAGGCCGCTCATTTTTGAAGAAGGTAAATCTGCTTCTGAATTGTCAAGAAAGGATGAAATATTCGAATCGGATTCAGGATTGATCTCGATCGCAGGTGGCAAGTTAACCGGTTATAGGAAAATGGCAGAGCGCATTGTAGATTTGCTGGATAAAAGAATGCCTAAAGAACTAAAACCTTGTGAGACCAAAACATTGGCTTTGGGCGGAGGACCATTCAATAATGCGAAAGAAGTCAGTGCGTATATAATTTCAATCGAAAAAGAGGTAGCGAAATACGGCTTACAGTCTTTTTATGCCTCATATCTTGTTTATAATTATGGCAGACAAAGCGAATTGATCCTCGATAAAATGAAAAATTTCGAAGACCAAGCAGATCTTGCTTTAGCTCGGGCAGAACTAGAATTTTGTGTTAAAAATGAACAAGTCTTCAGAGCGGAGGACTTTTTCACACGTAGATCTGGCAGAACTTTTTTCAATATTGACCTCATTCCTAAAGTTAAGGATGCTATTATCGCAGATATGGCACAAATGCTCAATTGGGATCAAGCTCAAATCCAAAAAGAAAATAACTTTTTGGATAAAGTACTCTATGAATGTGCTAACTTTGAGTATTCAGAAAGCACTTCAGTTTAAAGCACTGAAAAAACAATATTTTTTTCCATTCCTGATTAATTAAGACCAACCATACTCTGAATTTGAAAAAATTCACTTAGCGTACTATTCTATTTTTATATGAATAGTAAATCCGCTATTTTCGCGCTAAATTATTGAACAATTTTGAACTGTTATCATGAAAGAAGAACCCAAGGTTTTTGAAAAAGACAAATTAATTAAAGCAGAACAAATTGTCACTGACGAGAATGCTGCAGTAGATGTTGCTTCTATAGAAGGCAGTAACAGGTATCCAGATGTATTTCAAATCCATCAACCTGATCAAATTATACAGGCGGAAAGAGAAGAGAACGATTTCTTCTTTACCAGTAAAAATAAAATTCGTCTTAGGATAAGTGTATTTGGCCCTGGCTTAGTGCGGATCACTTATGCGCTTAAAACTACTTTCGGAAATAACTTTTCCTACGCTATCTCACCAGATTTCCGCCCCAGTGACACAGGCTTGGAGTTTGAGGAACTTGATCCTTGTTTTAATATAAAAACTGATCTCATTGTTTGTAGGATTGACAAAGAGAATTTGTTGGTAACCATTTTGGATTTAGAAGGAAATATAATTTCTAAGGACGCAAAACCTTATGAAGCCAGGACGACCATCTTAAATGGGATAGACAATTTAGAAATCAACAAGATTGCTTATCAGGGAGAGCAATACATTGGTCTTGGAGACAAATCCAGTGCCATGAACCTAAGAGGGCGTAAATTTCAAAACTGGAATACTGATGCTTTTGCTTATGGTTATGATTCCGATCCCTTATATAAGACCATCCCGTTTTACTATGTTTTAAACGGCGATACTTCTCATGGGATATTCTTTGACAATACCTATCGTACCCATTTTGACTTTGCTGCTACAGATAAAAAGAAAGTGAAATTTAGTGCCGTAGGAGGTGAAATGAACTACTACTATATCCACGGACCGAAACCAATTGACGTAGCAAGAAAATATGTGGAATTGACCGGAGTACCGGAACTCCCTCCGATGTGGAGTATGGGTTTTCATCAGTGCCGGTGGAGTTATTACCCAGAGAATAGGGTTAGAGAAGTTGCCCAAACGTTCAGAGATTTGGAAATCCCTTGTGATGCGATCTACTTGGACATAGACTATATGGACAGCTACCGTTGTTTCACTTGGAATAAAACACATTTCCCAGAGCCGACTAAGATGATCGATGATTTAAAAGACATGGGATTTCACACGGTTGTAATGATAGATCCGGGGATCTACATGGATGAGGAATATGAGATCTATAAGGATGGTAAGGAAAAAGATGTTTTTTGTAAAAGAGCAGATGGCACGATCATGAATGGCCCAGTTTGGCCACCAGAATGTGCATTTCCAGATTACACGGATCCAAGAGTCAGAGACTGGTGGGGACCTAAATATGCAGACTTATATTTAAAAAATCACGTTAGTGGGTTTTGGAACGATATGAATGAACCTGCTGTTTTCCAAGTTTTAAAATTAACCTTCCCAGACGATGTTCGCCATGATTATGAAGGTCAATCTAGCACGCATTCAAAAGCACATAATGTTTATGGAATGCAAATGGTGAGGGCTACTTATGAAGGACTAAAAAAATTAAACCCGGAGAAAAGGCCATTTGTAATAACACGTGCAACTTATTCGGGAGGGCAGCGATTTTCTTCTGCATGGACGGGAGACAATGTAGCATCTTGGGAACATCTAAGAATTGCAAACATCCAATGTCAACGAATGAGTATTTCTGGTATGTCATTTATTGGTACTGACATCGGAGGTTTTGTAGATTATCCTGATGGGGAATTATTTGTACGTTGGTTGCAATTAGGCGCTTTCCATCCTTTGTACCGAGTTCATTCAATGGGTAATAATGATGACGGTAGTGCAGAAGCAGATAAAGATGAAGTAGCAGCAAGAGATGCCAAAGACCGCATGGATCAAGAGCCTTGGGCATTCGGAAAAAAATATACCCCTCTAGCAAAAGAAGCAATAGAATTTCGGTATCAGATCCTCCCCTATTTGTATACTGCATTCAGAGATTATACGGTCAATGGAGACCCGATACTAAAGCCTGTTTCATTCGAAGATCCATTCGCAAAGTCTGATGAACAAGATTTTATTTTTGGTAAAAACATTTTAGTTAGTCCAGTAACGAAAGCAAAAAGCAGAAAGAAAACAATTCAACTTCCAGAAGGAAAATGGTACAATTGGAATACAGATGAATTGTGTGCAGGAAGATCTAAGACTTCCGTTAAAACTACACTGAATGAAATTCCCATGTTCATCAAAGCGGGTTCTGTTATTCCTTTTTATCCAGTCCGACAATCTACTTCTGATGAGAATATCGAACAGCTAACGCTTCATATATATTACACGTCAACTGGCTCAGAAACCTGCGAACTGTATGAGGACAAAGGAGAAGGATATTCTTATCAGAATAATAATTTTAGTTTGAAAAAGTTTGTTGTAAATGGAGATACAAACTCCTTAAAAATAAGCCAAAGTAAATCGGGAGAATTCAAAACTCTTTACGATTCTGTTCAATTGATTTTCCATGGTTTGCCGTTTGATTCACCTAAATGCAGCATTGATGGAGAAGAAATAGCATTAATAGAAAAAAATGTGGAAAAAAAATCGATCTTTTCTGTAGTAATAGAAGAAGACTTCAGTGAAATATTCATAAATAACTAATAATCATGCAATTAGATAGAACTGTATAAACTAGTTATTTAAAACTTTTAATCAGCCCCTCTCGAAAATTTAGTTTTCAGGGGCTTTTTTCTTTGCTTTTTTTGCCCTAAAAAGCTTCATTTTTAAATTAAACATTTCCTATCTTTCGTACATAATCTTGTGCTATACTTGCAGGATTTAAAACAAACTATTACTACTACGAGAACAAATTAAAGCCAATTCTGGCAATTTTTTAATCAATCATTTAAGAAGGGTCTAACACTTAGTTGTTTGAGATAATCAAATGCATTTGTGCATTATTATTAATCAAAGAATACTATTATGAAACAGACTAATTCCCCACTTATCAGTTGCTTGATTTTTACCCTTCTATTTTGCTTTAACTTCAATACCATAAATGCTCAAATGATTTCTTCTGTAGATAATACAGATGGAAAGTGCTTTGCAAGGTTTATGATTCCTGACGAATATAAAACGGTAAACAAGCAAGTTGAAATTCGACCAGCAAGTCAGAAAATAGAAATCATTCCTGCTGAATATGAAACGGTACAAGAACAACGTATTATTAAACCTGAATCAAAAAAGCTGATTCAGATTCCAGCGGAGTTCGAAGAGATTTCGCAAAAGGTTGTTATTGAACCAGAGACTCGGTCATATGAAATTATCCCTGCAGTTTATGACACCATTATAGAACCAGTAATGATTAAGGAAGCAAGCAAAAAGTTTGTTTACGTTCCTGCAGTTTATAAAACAATACAAGAACAGATTCTAATAAAAGAAGAATCTAAAAGGTTGATTAATATTCCTGCAGATTATTCAGAAGTTGAAGATAGAATATTGGTTCAGTCAGAATATGAAATGAGTGTCCCCGTTCCGGCTGAATATGAAACCATTTCTGAAAAATATGAAGTCCAACCTTCTTATATTAAATTGGATACAATAGCTCCTAAATATAAATACGAATCTGATCGAGTAATGGTAAAACCTGCCAGTACGAAATGGGTTCAGAAAAAAGGAGACAAATCTTGTCTCTCTGAAGATCCGGCCGATTGCTTAATCTGGTGTCTTATTGAAGTTCCTGCTGAATACAATACCGTTAGCAAGTTGATAAATATTGGATGTGATGGTTCTGGAGTTGAAAACTCAGGTTGTATAAATGAAACTATTGTTCCTGCTCAATATGCCTACAGAGATAAACGTATCGTAAAAAGGGAAGCTGAAGCTAGAACAGTTTCTAACAAGCCTATCTATACAACTGTTAGTAGAACTGTTTTAAAAAATGCAGCTACTGTTAAAGAAGAAATGATTCCAGCAGTGTATGGAACCGTTTCAAAACAAGTTATTGAAACGCCTGCCAGAACTGAGGAAATAGAAATTCCAGCTATTTATGAAAATCGACAAAAAATCGTTTTGAAAAAAGCAGCCCAATCAATTGAGAAAGTCATACCTGCTGTTTATAAAACGGTCAATCGAAGGGTCTTGAAAACTCCTGCTAGTACAAGAATAGAAATTATACCTGCAGAATACGAAACGGTGGAAAAACAAATTATCAAAAAACAAGAAAGTAGCAAGACCATAGACATCCCTGCTCAATATTCTATCCTAAGCGAAAAGATATTGGTCAAAAAAGGAGCACCGAGTTGGAGACAGATTGTTTGTACAAAAGACCAAACTCCTGAATTAATTGGTGCTTTACAAACTCGTTTAAAAGACATTGGATTCAATCCTGGAAAAATAGATCATTTATACGGACCATTAACCTATAAGGCCTTGGTCAATTTCCAAAACTCAAGAGGTCTGGTAAGTGGGATTATGGATTATGCGACATTGGAAGAACTTGGTATGGAATTACCGGGTAAAGCTGCCAATGCACCATCTGATTTCTCTTTCCCTGATCAAATGAACGCACAGCCAATCGCAGCGAACGAAACAACAGATGTTTTGACCAACAAAGGGGGAACAGAAAACATGGAACGAAGCGAACCTCATAACAACCTAATATCAGGCTTTGCCAAAAAGAAAGATATCGATCAAATAAAAAAAGAAGAAGCAGAACAGGAAGAGAATGAGGAAGAACTAAAAGAAGATGGCAATGAATCGATAATAAAACTTTCTCCAAAAGAAAAAGAGAAAATGGAAGATGTTTCCTTCTTAAGTACAGCAGAGTTAGAAATGGTCAATGAGATTAACCTCTTAAGATCCAATCCACAAGGCTATATTAAACATGTCAATGCTTACATAAATGAAGTATTAAAAGATGATAAGTGGGGAGAAGATTTTAAAAAAGAAGAAATGTATACGTCTAAAGAATTGATTGCGGAACTTAATAAGTTAGGCCCATTGCCAATTCTAACAACAAATGAATCGCTGTATACAATTAGCATCGAACATGGCAAGGACATGCAGACAACTGGAAATATAGATCATAAAGGAAGCGATGGTCGAATGCCTTTGGATAGAATACGAGATGCTTCAGAGATTCAAGAAGGAACGGAAAATATTGTTGGCGGATTCAGTTCTGTCAGAAATTCAGTAATAACTTTGCTTGTTGATTCTGGAATTCAAAATAGAGGACATAGAAAAACCTTATTAGATCCAAAATGGACACAAGTTGCTTGTTACAAAGTAGGCGATGTTGGAGAAATGTCTGATACATGGATTCAAATGTTTGGCAAGTAAAAACAAATTAAGGCTTACAAGGCTCCAACAAAACAAATAGGTAATACAAAGTCCCGTTTCTTTAGCACGATTCGGGGCTTTTAGTTATTCCTATTTTCAGAATGTGTCTAACAAAACAGATTCAATAAAATAAATTAGAAATAGTCTTGTAATATTAGTCTAATTTTTTATATTTGATACGTTCCAAAAAAATTGAGTTAATTAGTGGTTAATGAAAGTGAAGTGAGGGTCCAAGATGGCCTTCACTTTTCTCTTTTTAAGGCCTTTCTTAATATTAGTAAACTATGAGATTTACAATAGCCTTTGTTCTACTAATTTTTGCAAGTCCTTTGCTTGGACAACAGTGGGAAATTACTCAAGAGACCAATATGCCAAAGCGCATCAGTAATAACGCGGTGGTTGAAGGATTTCTAAATGGTGTTCCGCACGTTTATTCTTTTTCCGGCATTGACTCTACTAAATCGCCTGCCGGAATAAACAATCAAAGCTTCCGCTATAACACGATAACGAAAGTTTGGGATGAAATTGCTCCTCTTCCTGATGATCAAACTAAAATAGCTGCTGGTGCGAGTTATGTAAATGGTATAATTTACATCATGGGGGGTTATCATGTCTTTTCAGATTTTAGTGAAATTTCATCAGATAAAGTCCATCGCTATGATGTCGATAACAATGAATATTTAGCCGACGGAAGTAGCATTCCTTTAGCAATTGATGATCATGTGCAAGCTGTATGGAGAGATAGTTTGATTTATTTAATTACGGGTTGGAGTGATTTTGCCAATGTTGCAAATGTTCAAATTTATAATCCATCTGAAGATCAATGGCTGCCCACTGTTTTTACACCAAACAACAGTTCTTATAAAGCCTTTGGCGCTTCAGGAACCATCATAGGAGATACCATTTATTATTTTGGAGGTGCTATCTCTACTGGTAATTTTCCAATCACTAGTAGAATAAGGAAAGGCATAATTAATCCTGAAAATCCAAGTGAAATAAATTGGTCGGTTAGCATTATCGATAATTCAGTCAATGGCTATAGAACTGGAGCTACGAGTATTGGAGACACAATGATATGGATTGGAGGATCTGAAACGACTTATAATTTCGATGGCATTGCCTACAATGGATCCGGTGGTGTGGAGCCTGTTAATCGTAGTTTTGAATATGTCCCTTCCAACGGCTGGTATGCTACAGAAACTTATCAGAGTATCCCTATGGATATCCGAGGTGTAGCCAATATCGCAGGAGATGTAAAGTATTTAGCTGGTGGAATGCTTGCTGGACAAGAAGTAAGTAATCAAACCTTTCGACTATTAAGAAAAGGAAATCCAATTACAAGCGTTGAAGCCCCAGAAGAAGAAACTCAATGGCTGGTTCAACCAAACCCTTTTAAAGATTTGATAAGCATTCAAAAGATAGATGAGCTTCCATCAGAAATTGAACAACTGAATGTGTATGATGTGAATGGAATGCTGTTGCTTAGAACTTCCGCCCAAAATACGGTCAACTTAGAAGAACTGAATGAAGGACTTTATTTTCTGGAGATCATAGAAGATGGAAAAAGTTCAATTCAAAAGATAATCAAATTAAAATAAGTCAATTGTCTAGCGTTGCCCTTCTACCCTTTTCCAATTAGCAGAAAGAAAAAGCTCGTCTAAAAAAGACTCAAAAAGTTTTAAATTCTTAGGACTTAAATAATTATTCGTCACCTTTTTTTCTCGAGTTCCGTCATTTACAAAAGTGACTACTAAAGGAAGGTCCGCTATTAGATGACCATCTTTCGGATAAGTAATCGCATGTTCAAAATAATTAAGATTCTTGCTTTCTTCCAATAATCTGGGTATAAAACCAGGATGTGCTCGCGCTTCATATAAACCAATCTTGTCTGTATTGGTTTTTCCCCGATAGACCATTCTTCCATCAGAAAACAATTGGGCTTCATAAGACGGGCAAGTGCCGTAACAAGGCGTTTTTTTAATTGACGCAACTAAATAAGGTGTTGTTATTTTCTCAATCTCTATTACTTCTATTTCTTCTACCTGTTCCTCAATTACTGCTGGTCCATCTTCTCCACTCGCACCAATAGTAGTAGGATCGTAGTCTTCATTCGTGTCTATAACAAGAGTTTCTGTTGTTTCTATTGTTTCTACGCTAACCGCCTTTTTAGATTTCCTATTACAAGCAGAGCTTAGTAATAAAACTGTAACTAAAAATAATAGTGAAGTGTGTTTCATAATAAATTTCGTGCTGTAAATTTAAATACTATTGGACGAGCATTTTTTTCGTGTGGAATTGATTTTCTGTTTCTACCCGACAAACATAAAGTCCTTTTGGCCAATCTTGAACATCAATTTCAACAGTAGATTGTTGAGTTTGCAAACGTTTAACCAACCTTCCTCTTACGTCGTATATCTCTATAGTTGCGGGATCTGACAAAACCGCTTCGAACGCTACGGTAAATTGTGTGCTAGCTGGATTCGGGTATATGTTTAGTTTACTGGATTGCCCAACAAGCTCTTTCACTTCAACTGTCCCGTCCAAGAAAAATGGGGTTTGGTAAAAAGCGAGACCACCTCTGGCATTTCCAACCAACATTTCATAAAGGTTATCATTGTCAATGTCTGCTAAAGCAACTCTTGTTATTTCTCCTTGATCAATCCCTCCTAAACTAACTCCAGTCTCCTCAAATCTTCCATCTAAGTTTCCGTCGATATTTTCAAAAAGTTTTATTCTTCCTAGGTTACTTCCTGAAAAAAGTCGATACTCTCCATCAAAATCAATCATGACTGGTGCAGAATAACCGAAGTTGGCACCTGGATCAATGGTTGATGCAAAACCCAATGCTTTATTATTCCCCATCGTATCTTGATTGGCAAAAAAGAAAGGCTCCGTTGACGTCCCATTATTTTTAAAGAAATTAAAATTTCCATTCGTTGTAGGATCATCTGGATCAAGGCTGTTCACACTTTGTTCTCCAATCAACAAATCCTTTAGACCATCACGGTCTACATCTATGATTTGAGGTGTACTGTTATTTGCAATATCAATATCCATGTAATTGAAAACAGGAAAACCAAAACTCAACGTAGCACCTGGGCCAGCATTATTTTCAAAATAAAATAACTTACCTTGATTAGTACCTACGATTAAATCCTCATCTCCATCTGAATCCAAATCCCCGAACGTCGGTGCAAAATCATCCAAAGCCGAACTAGCAAAATCACTCATTCCCAACCAATCCTCTTCTAGTAATTCGAATACAGGCGCCTCTGCCGTTCCGACATTAATAAAAAGAGACAATTGACTTGGTCTTAGAGAAGGTAAAATATATTTTGATCGATTGCCTACAACCAAATCCAATAAACCATCTTGATTATAATCTACAAAAACTGGATTCGCCCCGGTTCCAAAGTCAAGCATTTCATCAGAGAGTATCTCTTTGGATTCAAAACCAAAAACCGGATTATCATTACTTGTTGTATTCTTGTAAAACCATAAATTTTCAAAATCTACTCCATTCGTAATATTTGGACAAGAAACAAGGTCTTTTCTGTCATCGTTATTTAGATCCAAATAAAAAGCAGTTGGAAAAGTTTGAACAAGTGCTGGTACATCGTATTCTGGATAATTGCAATCTTGCATGTCCACGTAGGAATCATCGTTGGTTCCGGCATTGTGAAGATAGATTAGGTTTGGAAAATTCAAATCCCCTAAAATGCATTCTTTATCTCCATCATTATTGTCATCAAAAGTCAATAAAGTGGAACCGGCATGCAAGCCACCATTTCTGCTATCCGTAATTTCTTCTTCAATAGAATTTTCATTTTCAGGTTCAGCACAATCATCCGGCCCTGTTGGCAAATTCAAGCAAGGTGTCAAACCCAATTCATAAACACCTCCCCAGCAATCGTCAGTCAAATCATATTCTAAACTATCTGTTCCAAATCCCATTTCAACTGACTGATTTGAAAACAAATAAATGTATCCTCCGTTTTGTGCAAAAGTCAAAATATCAAGATCTCCATCTCCATCTATATCATCAATAGATGGGTAATCCTGACCTGTGACATAAACTTGTGCGAAGGTGTTATTGCCTGTTGGAAATGGAATAATGTCATAAATCAGTTCAGGAAATCTCTTTCTAACAAATTTGAGGGTGTCGTTTTCAAAATATCCAGTATGAACGTCTATGCCTTGTGCAGGATCTTGAGTTTGGGTAAAAATATCCATTGCCCCGTCTGCATTATAATCTCTTAAGGCCACCCATTCTTTCAAGTCAGGAAAATACTTTTGGTATTCAGGGACGTAATCATAATCTGTAACGCCAGCTGCTCCCCCATTGATAAATGTCAATTCAACGTTGCCATGTTTATCAAATACAAAAAGGTCCATTATTCCATCATTGTTTAAATCAACCTCAGACAATTGTGCCGCATTTAATCCACCAGTGAGCGGATTCCGAAGAGTTTGTCCATTAACTTTGAAAGGAAAGTTTATTTGCTTGTATTCTTGAGCTATGGCGATTTCGCAAGAACAGAAGACAAATAAGAAGAAAAAAACTGGATGGATAGTTTTCATGGTACTAATTTCAGTATTACGAATTCAATAGGCGAAACATACTAGATTATAAACCAAAAATACGAAATACGCATCGCTGATTAAGGCGTATAGTTTACATTTAAACGCTTGAAAAGGACAGATTAATATTATTTGGATTTTTCGCTTTGAAAATACCTCTCTAAACGGTTGACGAATAGGTCATTAGTGTGGATTTCATTTCCAAATCTTCAAAAGAAAAAATTAAAATAATTCCGTCGAACTATTCATTCAGATTGAAATTAAAAAAAGGAGTGACCATAAATTGGAAAGCCATTAACTTTACAAAGCAAGATATAAAAATGACAGGATGTAAAGGATTAGGTATTGGACTCGTCCTCTAAGATTCCAATATTACGGGCTCTTTCTTCCCATTTTTTACGGGCAAGAAGCTGTAGATCTTCAATGCTGTCATATTCATCAACGATTTCCAACCCTAATAATGTTTCTAGGATATCCTCCATAGTTACAATTCCTTGCATTCCGCCATATTCATCCGTAACCAATGCGATGTGTTCTCGCATGTTCAACAACTCATCAAAGAGTTTTGGAATTGCAATATTTTCAGGAACAACGTGGATTTGTCTCATTATGCTTTTCAGTGCCTGATCTCCTTTTTCTTTGATGATCGCAGTTAGCAAATCATCTTTGAGAACATAACCTGAAGTGTGGTCTATATTTTCAGCAAATAGAGGAATTCTGGAAAACCTAAGTTTTTGATTGACATCATAAAAATCTCTGATGCTTGTATTTTCTTCTGAAGCCTTGACCACTGTTCGAGGAGTCATTATATCTCTAGCTTTGATTTCTTCAAAACGCATAAGGTTTTGAATAATCGTTGATTCATTTTTCTTAAAAACACCTTCTTTCTCCCCCATTTCAGCCATTACAGACATGTCTTGACGACTCAAAACCGATTTGTGTGAGCTGCTTCCTACCATTCTTGTGAAAAGCCTTAAAAGGAATAGGATTCCCGTATATTTTAGAATGTTGACTAAGACATTAGTAGAAAAAGTAGTGAATTTAGCTAGCTTTCTCCAGTAAGTTGCCCCGATTGTTTTAGGAATTATCTCAGAAGCAATCAAAATAAGCAGAGTCATTACTGCTGAAATCATACCTATAGCCGGTATACCAAAGAAAGTGACGGAATCATCCCAAACCCCTTCAGCTGCGGCACCTACTCCGATGGCTCCAACGGTATGAGCTACCGTATTAAGCGTAAGAATCGCGATTAAAGGCTCATCTACATCAGATTTGAGCGCTTGTAGCTTTTTGGCGTATTTACGGCCTTTTTTAAGTTCTGTATTCAGAAATGTAGGAGTGACACTCAATAAAACTGCTTCCAAGATGGAACATAAGAATGAAAATCCGATAGATAAAAGTGCAAATGAAATCAGTACTGCCATTGAATTAGATCTAAACTATTTAGGTAATTGGACAAATAATATATTTGATTTTGTCCCCTCACATTGATGAACAAGTGTTAAAATCTTGTTTTCACTTTGGTTCGTACTCTTAGTACGTAAAAGAAGGGCAAAAGTAAGTAATAATCACTGATTTCGAGTAAATATTATGCTAAGTTATGCATTTATGGTCATTTTGGAATGAACTCTTTGGCAGCAAGGGCAAGATTGGCTTTGTGAAAAACCGCCATTATTAGGGGGAAATCATACTTTTTCAGGAGAATAGCTTCCTCAAAATCAGTTTTGTCAAGAATCGAATTCTTAACTTGAGTGATATAATTTCTTGCTGTTTTTAAACGAAATTCTATTTCTTTTTGATCATTTGCATAGTCTCCGTGACCGGAAATAAGGGTCGCGACATTTTGCTTTTCGCAAATAGATTCTATACTATTCAATGTTTCTAAATACGCAGAGAAAGAGTGATAAACATATGGAAATTCAATATTGCTCAGATAATCTCCGACAATCAGAATATTTTCACTTTGATCTAGGCAAATAAGTCCATCAGAGTTGTGGCCCGTAGCTTGATAGAATGTATAAGCACTCTCCCCTATTTTCAATTCATAGCCATCTTCTTTAATCGCTTGGTTTATAATGGGATAAGTGATTGAATAATTTCTTTTTAAGTAATATTGATCATCAAAAACTCGAATCTGATTTAGAATACTTTCTTTGTCCTCGTTTAAAACGAAATTTTCAGATGCAATTGTGGTAGCTATTTCCGCAAATTTTCCATAACCAATAATATGGTCATAATCAGAATGAGTAAAAAAGAGGTACAGTGGTCTCCCTCGTTTTTTCTTTTGAATATAATTGTAAATAAAGTCAACTTCTGAAGGAAGCCAATTGGGATCAACAAGCAAAAGGTGGTCTTTTTTTTGAATGAGGGTGCAAGTCGTCCGAAATAATTCAGATTCAAAAATGGTTAGGGTTTCGGATTCGAATTGTAATTTCATATAGGGATACCGTTTGGGTGAATTCGTGGCTTGTCTTTATCTTTATTCTATCATTTTTAAACTTCAAACCAGCTTTTCATCAAACTTTTTTCTCCATCTTGGAAAACCATCTACCAGTTTCGAATTAGCATGCTCATGATTTATTTTCGTAAAAACGATGTCTTCATTTTTCTCATCTGTTATGTATTTCATTCTGCCATTGTCTCTTATGAAGTTTACTTTTCTTTGGATTGTCTTCATCAATACATCTCTTGATACATCCTTAAAACCACTCCATATATAAGTTGCGTTGGTATTCAACAATTCCCATATAAAATGGTGCATTTGTTCTCCTTCAGTGTAAAATAAAAATCCAAATTCTGGTGTGAGTGTGAAATGAATTTTTTCTTTTTCCGATTGTATTTTTCCAGAAATGTAGAGTAATTGCTTTTTGTTTCGAATCCCTTTAAGTTCTAGTATTTCTGCCAATAATTCTTGATCAGATTTTCTGATGTTATTGCCTTTTTCCGCTTCAAAGCCATCAAAAAACTCCTCAGGCGTGAATAAAGATTTATCAATCTCGATAACTTTAGGAGATGCGATTTTTTTCTTTATCTCTAATCGTTTGATACTATTAATTAAATCATCGTTGATTTTAGAAATTTCTTTCGACCTGAACTTATAGGAGTCTGGTTTATTTTTATCTCCTATTACTCCGCGAATTGAAATTGTTCTTTTACCAAAGACTTTTGAAAAATAAGGTTTAATAAAATCAAATTCTGGAATTAAGTTCTCATTATAAATCTTGATCACAAGGTTATTAGATACTCCTTTTACTTTTTTTACGGTTTCTGCATAACCCGTTTTAAAATTCACTTTTGAAATTGGCTGTGTAAATTCTATCCTCAGTGTTGACTCTGATTCTTCTTCTAACTCATCATCGGTATTGAATTCGAATCTACGAAAACTATCTATTTTATAATAGTCAAAAGATTTTCTCAAGTTAGAAAATGAGACTTCTTCAAAGATTAAGCCTTTAATCGTTTTCTTTGGAGATTGATTGATAAAATCATTATTAATTAATCTGTAATCGTAGTCGATAATTGCAATCGTTAGTTTCTCTGAAATATTTTCAAAAGACTTCATTTCCACTTGCCAATAAATATCTCTTGAATTTGAAATACTAAAGTTTTCTTTCGGTGGGAAATTTGTGTTTTTCCAATCGATAGAATCATTATTGTTAAAGAAGATTCCCTGGTTTTTAATTTTTAAAATTATATATTTTTTATCAATTTGCATTTACTCATTATCATTTCCTCAACGGATATCCTAGGACCACCATTTTTTTCTGATTTTAACTTCGAATCAAAATAATAATTTATGTTCAATTGCTAAAGTAAATTACAAAATTCTACTCATCGATTGATTAGTTCAAAGCTTTACTATGTTTTGACCTGATTTAAAGGTAACATTACAAACCTACCAGTTTTATGCTGTATAGATAAGTTCTCAATTGTGGAAAAAGCGTTCGAAGGTATCATCAGCAGTTTTTTAGAAAATAGAGTCGGTCTGAATAGTCATTTTTTAAAAGACGACTTATCAAGCAATCTTAAAGAAAATATACAATTGCTACTTCTTGAAAAACAATTAAAGGTTGCAGGAATTGGCAGTAGTTCAAATTTACTCACCGACAAATCGATTCGCAGTGATATCATTTATTGGCTTGATCGCAAGCACAATAATATTCATGAAAATAGTTTTTTCGATCTGATTGATGAGTTCGTTAAATACCTCAATAGAACTTGTTATACGGGCATTACTGGATATGAATTTCACTATGCTTATTATGATAAAGGAACTTCCTATAAAAGGCAT
>CALIAG010000061.1 GCA_938041325.1 uncultured Saprospiraceae bacterium
TTTGACCGCAATTATGAGATCATCATTGCTTAAATAATTTGTGCTCGATACCGGATCGAACGAAGGACTATCCACTGATGGTATTCCATCTTTTCCGGGTCCTCCATCTCTAATTTCTCCTTCGGGAATTAACCAACCTTCGTTATTGTTATTTCCTCCAGTTTGTCCATTTATCCCGCCATCGTCAGAACAGGCAGTTCCCAAGAATAGAATTGCAGCGATTAAAAGGCAAGGATGGATGAGTAATTTTTTCATAATAAAAGGTTTAGTATTTTAGAATTCGAATTACCGTTGATATTAAAGATGTAAGGACATATTCAAGGATAAAAGAACAAATAATCGTAAAAAGTGTTGACCACGAATTGACTGATTAAAAAAAGTACATAGTCGTGAATAAAAGTCCTAATACGCGAGTTCGATAAGATTTCGTGGTCACTCCCCTTGACGATTGATCCACCTAAAATCTGTACATCCGTGGTTCCTTAGCTTCACAATCGTTCGTCCTTAATTCCCTTAATTCGTGGTCAAAACTTTCTCTATTTCAACTTATAAAAAAAACCAACGTTTAGTCTATATGTTGGTGTCAATTGCGTACCAACAACATCCGCGTAAACAGGTAAATCTGCACCAATATTAATGGATGCTGCATTGTTCAACCAATAAGCAACTGACGGATTTAAGAAAAGCCATTGTCCTCCGGTGTTTGGCAAGCCTTCTTGATCGACTTCATCTCCCCACGCTTTTCGAAACCTTAGATTTACAGCAGTATCAAAAACAATATTCCCAAGGGTCCACTTGTCAGAAAACCCAGTAGTTATTTGAGTTTCATTCCCAAACTGATAGATTTGGGTTCCTCCTAAATAGTCTTTATTCTTGCCTTTAATGGCATAAGTTATTCCAGCAAAAAAATTCATACTTGGCCTAAAGTTCAGCGATTTTAAAAACTGCAACCAAGCTATTCCATCCCATGCTCCACTTCCCGGTTGCAAATCTGCATTCAAAGTAATGCCATTGCTCGATTTTGTATAAGAGCCAGTTGGAATTTTGGGTCCAAGCCCAATAGTCAAGCTATTGCCTTTCAAAGCATCAAACCACAAATTGTATTTTACCAAAACAACTGCATCTCCAATTCCATTTGAGAAACTAAAATCACTAAATCCATTTTGTGCGATTGCCCGCTCTTGCCTCACCCAAGAAACCAATAAATCGGCAGACCATTTTTTATCAAAAGTATAACCCAATTCTAAAATACCTGAATGAGTTGTTCGTCTCCTAGAATCATCGTCCAGTACTTTTTGTTCTGCATTTAAGGTCAACAAACGATTCAAATCATAACTCAGATTCATTTGTATTGCCCCACTTTCACCTATCGGCAAGCCCAAATTACTGGACACAGGAACTCCTCCGGAGCAACAAGTTTGCGCTCGCAAACTTGTTGACAACGGTAGGAAAACAATAAAATTAAAAACGAACAAACAAAAATATTTCAATCATCAAATATTTTAAATAAGAAATTTAGGGAAAAGTACAAAGGGAAGGAAATATAAAGTGGTAGGCAAGCGACAAGTAGAATAGCTTGTCGAGCAGTTGAATAGAAAAATGAGTGGACTGTCTAGGTACGGACGAAGTAAAAGCCATATACAGCCTTCCTATTGAGAAAAAGAAGCTATCTGAACATGCTTTGGCAGAGACGAATGGACATAAAAAAACACAAGTCAATGTTACCATCGACCTGTGCTCGGACAAAAAATTTGTTAATTCACCAAAAACGAAAAGATAAATTCTTTGTAGTCTCAGCTATAAAATTGAGATTATTTATTAACTAGTCTGGCTTGTCATGCAAGTAAGAATTCTTCTGTCTGATCTCAGGTTCTTCTTCTGACACGGACCAATTTGACATTGGCGTTTCAGCAGAATCCGGAACATCATCCAAATTTACTTTTCTTCTCATGTAAGCTGGTTGATTTTCTAACTCAACGATATTTTTAGGATTGTTGAGCTTAACGCTTAACTTTCTTAAACGCTCTCTTCTTTCTATTTCTTCAGCTTGACGCATTCTGTGTTCATGCTCTTGCTTCGAAATTTCTTCTCCTTTCACATAAGGCTCATCATAAGAATAGCGACTTCTGTTGTATTTATTGATCGTCTCCCGTACATCATCAAATTCTACGGTTTGGCTTGCACTGCCTTCTGTTTCATGACCTAAATCATATAAACTCTTTTTTTTGGCAGTTTCTTCATCGAGATGAACAACAATTTTTTCTTCTTCTAACTTCACTTTGTTCTTTTCATTGTCTTCGAAACCAGTAGCGATTACTGTAACAGCAATTTTGTCGCCTAGGTTTTCGTCGAAGCAATTACCCCAGATTAAGTCTGTACCATAACCTGCTTCTTCTTGAACAAATTCAGTGATTTCAAAAATTTCATCCATGGTCACTTCACGGTTTCCAGAAGTGATATTTAGCAAGATGTGTTGTGCACCACGAATGTCATTTTCTTCTAATAGCGGAGAATTCAATGCTTCATCAACTGCACGTTTCGCGCGATCTTCTCCTTCTGCTGTAGCAGTACCCATGATAGCAACACCGCTATTGCGCATTACTGTATTGACATCTTCAAAGTCAACGTTCACATAACCTGCTACAGTTATTATTTCTGCGATACCTCTTGCTGCTGTTGTCAAAACATCATCCGCTTCAAGGAAGGCATCACTGATGCTTAGGTTTCCATGAATTTGACGCAGTTTATCATTTGAAATAACAATAAGCGTATCTACATTATTTTTAAGTTCATCCAAACCATCGACTCCTTGAGAAGATCTTCTTCTTCCTTCAAAAGTAAACGGCAAGGTTACGATCCCAACAGTTAGGATTTCCATTTCCTGAGCAGCTTTCGCAATTATTGGTGCTGCACCGGTGCCTGTACCACCACCCATTCCGGCAGTGACAAAAAGCATTTTACATCCTTGGGATAAAAAGTTTTTAATTTCATCAATAGATTCTATGCAGGCATCACGGCCTACAACAGGTTTTGATCCTGCACCTCGGCCTTCTGTCAGCTCTGGTCCTAGTTGGATTTTGGTAGGAACAGGACTAAGGTCCATAGCCTGGTTATCAGTATTGCAAATAGCGAAGTCAACTCCAACAATACCCTGCTTGTACATGTTTGTAACAGCATTGCTTCCACCTCCACCGACGCCTATTACTTTAATTATAGATCCTTCTTCTTTTGGTAAATCGAAAAACATAATTGGTGAATTTTTTTGGTTAAAAATTGTGTTGTGTGTTAATCAAAAAACAAATTTTTTGGTGTGTACCTGAACAAAAATATGGTCAGGTACTTTTAAAATCATCCGAAATCAATCTTTGAGAACAAACTGCGATTCCGTGTTAAGTCTGTGTTTAAATAATCTAATGTCTGCGGTTCTTTTCGTTTTTGTTTTGGTCGTTGTATGTCTTTGGTATATCTCTTTGTATTAAAACTCTGAGTCTGGCTCTGCTTCAAACCATTCTTTGGTTTTCTTAAATAGTTGTTCGTACCATTTGCCGTTTTCTCCAGCAGCAACTGGTTCTCTTTCTTCTACTTTAATTTCGGTATCGATTTCTTCATCTTCAAATACTTCTTCTTCAGCGTATAATTCTTTGCTTATTTTACCGCTTTCAACATCTTCAATTCCTTTGATCAAAAGTCCAATTACGGTAGAGTAAATTGGGCTGCAAACGATTTCTGTATATCCGTGTGCAAGGTTTTCAATCGGCAATCCGATTCTTGTACTCATTCCGGTATGGAATGCTGCTAACTTTTCGATATGGTTCAATAAAGCACCACCACCGGTCAATACGATTCCTGCAATCAATTTGCGTTCAAAACCAGAACGTCTGATTTCCCAAACAACGTAGTCAAGAATTTCTTCTACTCTTGCTTGAATAATTCTTGCCAAATTCTTTTCAGAAATTTCTTTTGGATCACGGCCTTTCAAGCCTGGTATAGTAATGATTCTATTGTCAAAAACTTCTTGAGGATGAGCTGAACCAAATTTCACTTTTAATTTTTCAGCTTGCTGTTGCATTACAGTACAACCTTCTTTAATGTCTTTAGTAATTACATTTCCACCGAAAGGAATAACAGCTGTATGTCTGATTACACCTTCATGGAAAATGGTAATATCCGTAGTTCCTCCTCCGATATCAACCAATGCAACACCTGCTTCTCTTTCTTCATCACTTAGCACTGCTTTTGCAGAAGCAATAGGTTCTAAAGTAAGATCTGCTACTTTAAGATCTGCTCTTTCAACACAACGATAGATGTTGTTTGCAGCTGAAATTTGTCCAGTAATGATATGGAAATTAGCTTCCAAACGTACACCTGACATGCCGATTGGGTCCAAGATTCCTTGCTCATTATCTACTGTATATTCCTGAGGAATTACATGTAATATTTTATCACCTGGAGGTAAAACCAATTTGTGCATATCATTGATAAGTCTATCAATGTCAGCCATTTGGATCTCGGTATTTTCGTCTTCACGAGTAAGGATACCTCGGTGTTGTAAACTTTTGATGTGTTGTCCAGCGATTCCTACGTTGACAACTTTGATAGGTTTTCCAGCATTGCGTTCAGCAATTTCTACAGCGCTTTTTATAGCGCGAATAGTTTTGTCAATATTGGAAACGACTCCTCTTGATACGCCAAGGCTGTCAACCTTTCCGATACCAAGGATTTCAATTTTACCATGTTCGTTTTTTGACCCTGCTACAGCGCAAACCTTAGTGGTTCCAATATCCAGAGCAACTACGACTTCTTTTTGTTGATTGGTGTTTAACGTGTCCTTCATAGTAAATTTTAATTTTTTGGTAGTATTTTTTTTGGATTTAATTTTTCTTGCAAACTACCTGTCCATCGTATTTTAAGTTTATTGTCTTATATTTTTGCCACCCTTCATATGGCAATCCTTCTTTGTAAAATAACTTGAGTTTATCAAACTTGTCTTCTAATCGGTCTATATCTCCAAGGATGATTTTCTGTTTACCGACTTTCGGAATAAGAATAAAATCTTCATCACCGTCTCTGTAAATTTGCTCAATAAAAGCCTTTAGAAAATCGTCTTTCAAAATGAATTCTGTCAGTCGAAACAATTTGTTTACGCCATCTTTTTCTTGAACCAAAAAGTCATTAATTAGGGGTGGAATATTTCCTGTGGCGACCAGTACTCTTGCCGTAAAATGTTTGGACAAAGGCATTTTCCTGCCTTCTTTATCCAGGTAATAATTCACTCCGTTTTTGTCAATAACTCTTAAAATCGGTTCTCTTTGTGAAACAGCGATATGAATGTGCTCTTCTGCATCTACATATACATCTGCTCCTTTTATAAATGGATCCTCTTCGAGGACTCTTTCTATTCGATCAACATTTAGCTCTCCTCTTGGAATTCCCATAAGGTTGTGCCCAAAACTTCGCTCGATCGTTGTAAAAATATCTACATCATTGATCAGAGAAGCGCCACCTTCCAAAGGCTGAATTTCAATCGTAACTCCTTCAGCAAATCGGCTATGCTTATTTTCAACGGCAGAAACAACAACTCCTGCTGCAAGAAAGATCATCGCTATCCAAAAGACGTTCTTCGCTGTTTTATTAAAGGCATTTTTTTTAGCCATTTTCAATCATTTCTTTTATCGGTAGAACAAAAGTGTCGATGTCTCCTGCTCCAAGGGTCATTAAAACTTCAAATTTTCTTTCGCTTAAAACTTCCATTAAATTAGATTTAGAAGCTAAACTTTTGTTTGGATTTTCCATCAGATCAAAAACTATTTTGGACGTTACTCCAGGAATTGGTTTTTCTCTAGCTGGATAAATGTCCATTAAAATGACTTCATCTAAGCCGTCTAAAGCTTTTGCAAAATCTTCAACAAAGTCTCTAGTCCTTGAAAATAAATGGGGTTGAAATATTCCACTTATCTTTTTATCAGGATATAAAGTTTTTGCAGCTCTGATCGCAGCTTTCAATTCTGTAGGATGATGTGCATAATCATCAATATAAACTTGACCTTCTGTCCGATAAATAAATTCAAATCGTCTTTTGACTCCTTTGAAAGTCAGTAAAGCTTTCTTTACTGCTGCCCCGGTAACGCCTAGTTGCTGTGCTATTGCAATTGCTGCTGTCGCATTCTCAACATTATGGTGTCCAGGTAAAACAAATTTAACATTTTCAATTGACTCTTTTGGACTTTTATAATCAAAAACAAAAAAACCTTTTTCAACTCTCACATTATGTGAACGATAGATTCCTTTATCCAATCCAAAGCTACTAATTTCTAGTCCTTTTATCTCATTTAAACTCAACCCATTTCGCAAGAAAAGTGTTCCACTTTTATTAACTTTTTCTGCAAACTGATTGAAGCCTTCTTTTACATTTTCATCACTTCCATAGATATCAAGATGATCTGCATCCATCGAAAGTATTGCTGCCAAATATGGTGTAAGCGTTAAAAAAGAACGGTCATATTCATCAGCCTCCACAACAACATACTCACTTTCTCCGTGAACATAATTGCTTTCAAAATTCTGTGCGATTCCACCTAAAAAAGCAGTACAGTCTACTCCCCCAACCTTTAGTATATGTGTCAGGATAGAAGTTGTAGTTGTTTTTCCATGTGTTCCAGCAATTGCTAGACATTTGGCACTTCTACTTATCAAACCCAAAACTTCAGATCTTTTGTAAACTGGGTATTCATTTTTAAAGAAATAATTCAGTTCATTATGATCGTCAGGTATAGCAGGCGTATACACAACCAGGTCAATGTTTTTTGGTATATGTTTTACATCATCTTCAAAATGGATTTCCATCCCTTCTGCTTCCAACTTTTTGGTAAGCACTGTGGCTGTTTTATCATAGCCTAAAACTTCTATTCCTCTAGAGTTAAAAAACCGGGCGATTGCACTCATTCCGATTCCTCCGATTCCTACGAAGTAAACTTTTTTTATGTCTTTTAAATTCACTCTATTGTCATTTCAGATTTAATCCTTTCTTTGACTTTCGGCTAACTCCTCAAACTCAAAACTTCTTTCGCAATGACTTCTGCGGCGTTCGGTTTTGCCAAAAGTTTACTATTCTTACTCAGCAATGCTAAACGTTCTTCATCTCCTAATAATTCCAATGCTTGCGGAATTAATTCACTAATTGCATCATTATCTTTGATCAGAACCGCTGCATTTTTATCAACCAATGCCATTGCATTTTTAGTTTGGTGATCTTCCGCAACGTTTGGTGATGGTACTAAAATCGCCGCTTGTCCAACCAAGCACAATTCAGAAATAGTAGAAGCACCAGCTCTGCAGATCATTAGGTCTGCCATTGCATAAGCCAAATCCATTCTGTCAACAAAGGCTTGTCCTTTTACACTCGGCAATTGAGCTGTTTTTTCTTGACCAAAATTGTCAATGTAAAGCTTCCCTATTTGCCAAAGTACTTGCACAGAATCTTCTCCTTTAAGTAAATCATGTGCCGCAGCCAAGCTTTGATTCAATGTTCTTGCACCGAGGCTTCCCCCGATGATAATTATTGTTTTTTTTCCTGGATCAAAACCAAAATGTTTGTAAGCTTCCGCTTTCTTAGTTTTGACTTCTAGAATGTCATTTCTGACAGGATTCCCGGTTAAAACAATTTTCTCTTTTGGAAAATATTTTTCCATTTTATCATAAGCAACACAAACCTTTTTGACTTTATTCTTAAGTTGTTTATTCACCAAACCTGCATAAGAATTCTGCTCTTGCAATAAAGCGGGAATCCCCATATTTGCAGCGACTGCTACTACTGGATAAGAAGCATATCCTCCTACTCCAACAACAACATCCGGTTTGAATTTTCTTACTATCTTCCAAGCATTCCACAAACTATGAATCACTTTAATAGGAAATAGCAAATTCTTTAAAGTCAACTTCCGTTGCAAACCTGTTATCCATAAACCGTCGATACTGTATCCCGCTTTCGGGACTTTTTCCATTTCAATTTTGCCTTTGGCACCGACGAAATGTATTTCAATAGATGAATCAATTTTCTTTAATGCGTCTGCAATCGCTATTGCAGGAAATACATGCCCTCCAGTTCCTCCTCCGCTTATTATTATCTTTGTCGGCTTGTCTTTCATTTTCACCTTCTTTCAAAAGAACAAAATTCTCTATGCAGTTCTTTCAATATATTTACTGACACTTAAAATAATTCCGAACGCAATACTTGAAAATATTATCGACGTTCCTCCCATACTTACTAACGGCAATGTCAAACCGGTAACGGGAACCAAATGCACTGAAACTGCGATATTCGCCAATGCTTGTAAAGTCAAACTCAATCCCAATCCGATCACCAACATAGCGCCGAAAGCTTTTGGACTTTTTGTAATAATCTTGGCACATCTGAAGAACAACAAAACATATAAAATCAAAATCAATAGTCCTCCAACCAAGCCGTATTCTTCACAAATAATTCCGTAAATAAAATCGGAATATGGTGCAGGCAAATAATTTCGTTGTACAGAATTTCCGGGTCCTAGCCCAAACCATTCTCCACTTGCTATGGCTATTTTAGATTGTTGAATCTGATATCCGCCATCATTGTTTTCAATAAAGTCCTGAATTCTAGTTACCCAAGTTTCTACCCTTACAATATCCGGAAACGCTGTCCCAATAATAATAAGGCAAGCAAAAATGACAATGCCTAAAAACAGCAGCAACAAAATAAATCTTACATCCACCCGACCGATAAACATCATTAAAATGCAGGTCAAAAACAGCATCAAAGCGGTAGATAAATCTGCTGGTGCAATCAATGAAACGATAATCAAAATCGGAACGATGATTGGCAAAAAAGCAGAATTAAAATCTTTAATGTATTCCTGCTTAGAGGAAATCGCACGGGCTACATATATGATCAAAGCAAGTTTCGCTAAATCCGAAGTCTGAAAGGTTAACCCGATTAAGGGTACGGTTATCCATCTTCTTGCTTCATTTACTTCCGCTCCAAAGGCTATGGTATAAACCAATAGAGGTATGGACAGAAGCAACAAAACCGGTGCAATTTTGCTGTATTGCATATAATGCAACAAGTAACAAACATATGTCAAAAACAATCCTGCAAGAATGAAGATTGAGTGCTTCAATAAATAGAATTCTGTGTTGCCACCTTTTTCTGTAAAAGCAATATGACCTGTCGCAGAGTAAACTGTGAGTATGGAAAAGATAGCCAATACAATGACTACGACCCATATGGTTCGATCACCCGCTAATTCAGAATAAATTCTATTGCCAACAGACATTGCTTACTTTTGTTTTAAATTTTAGTTTTAAGTTTACAGTTCCAGAACTGCTTGTTTAAATTGATCTCCCCTGTCTTCATAGTTTTTGAATAAATCGAAACTAGCGCAGGCAGGAGAAAGTAAAACAACATCTCCCTTCTCAGCATAAAGATTAGCCAACTTTATGGCTTCTCTAGTATCTTGTGTTTCTTCGATAATTTTCATCACCGGAGAAAAAAATTCAACTATCTTTTGGTTGTCCGCCCCTAAGCAAATTATTGCTTTTACCTTATCCTCTACTAGTTCCATTATCGGACTATAATCATTGCCCTTATCTTTTCCGCCTACAATCCAAACAACTGGTTTTTCCATCGCATCCAAGGCATAATAAACAGCATCTACATTCGTGGCTTTGCTATCGTTGATGTAAGTCACTTCATTCTTTTCTCCAACAACCTCCAACCTATGTGCTACATTTTCAAAAGTGTCCAGCCCTTTTTGAATATTTTCTTTTGTCAAGCCAACAGCCAGAACTGCATGAATAGCAGCCGTCATGTTAAATTGATTGTGTTTGCCTTTTAAGGAACAATTTGTCAAGTCAAAAACGAAATCCGCTACATTTAAAATCGGTGATTCATAAAGCACTTCGTTGATAGAGATGCTGGAAGAATCAATTTTTTTATTGTTTAAATAAGTTCTCATGTTTTCATCAGAACCGTTGTAAACAAATAGGTCTTCCGTTTTTTGATTTTCAATAATCCGAAACTTTGATCGGATATAATTTTTCACATCGTAGTCATATCTATCGAGATGATCCGCTGTAATATTTAGGAGCAAAGCGATGTTTGGACGAAAGTCCACTATACCATCTAACTGAAAGCTGCTGAGTTCTAAAACATAAAATGCTTTAGGCATTTCGGCAACTAATTTTGCAAAACTAAATCCAACATTTCCTCCCATTTCAACATCGAATCCACTTGTTTTCATCAAATGAAAAATGAGATTTGTCGTAGTTGTTTTGCCATTGCTACCCGTCACTGCAATCAGTTTAGCATCAGTATGTTTTGCTGCAAATTCAATTTCAGAAATGACCGGAATCTGTCTGGTTTTCAAGTCTTTAATCAACTGCACTTTATCTGGAATACCAGGACTTTTTACAATTTGATCCGCATTAAAAATTCGGTCTTCGCTGTGTTGTAATTCCTCGTATGGAATCGCATATTTATCGAGCAAGTTTTTATACTTACTTTTTATTTCACCTTTGTCAGAAACAAATACTTTATGTCCCTGTTTTTTTGCCAGGATCGCTGCTCCTACTCCACTTTCTCCAGCTCCTAGAATAACTGTATTCATCATCTTCAATTTACAGTCTTAATATTATCTGAGTTTCAAAGTAATTAATGTCAATACTGCCAAAAGGATTCCTACTATCCAAAAGCGAACTACGATTTTCGTTTCAAACATTCCTTTCTTTTGATAATGATGATGAAGCGGAGACATCAATAAAACTCTTCTTCCTTCACCATATTTTCTCTTGGTATATTTGAAATAAGAAACTTGAATCATTACAGACAAAGTCTCTGCTACAAACACTCCACACAAAATTGGAATCAAAAACTCTTTTCTTATCAAAATCGCAAGCGCCGCAATAATTCCTCCTAATGTCAGACTTCCTGTATCGCCCATAAATATTTGGGCTGGATGAGAATTGTACCACAAAAATCCTATACATGCTCCGAGCAAAGCTGCTGAAAAAACAATCAATTCTCCTGCTGCTGGCAAGTATAAAATGTTGAGGTAATCTGCCGCAATAATGTTTCCAGAAACATAGGCTAAGATGCCCAAGGTTGCTGCAATAATTGCACTCACTCCGGTAGCCAATCCATCTAATCCATCTGTCAAATTTGCTGCATTCGATACCGCTGTTACTACAAAAATGACAAAGGGTACAAAAACCAACCACACTAATTTATCTGAGTTATCTCCAAGAAATGAAAGCAGATTAGCGTAATCAAACTCTTTGCCTTTTACAAAAGGTACATTGGTCAAAGTCGTTTTTACCCAAGCGGTCGTTCCCGCTTCATTTTCAAAAGTTTTAACAATGGTGTAGCCACTATCTACGGCTACTTGTTCGTCCATTTGGACAACTACATCATCACTAGCCAACATCGCAACTCCAATAATTAATCCTAAGCCGACTTGGCCTAGAATTTTGAATTTGCCACTTAGGCCTTCTTTGTTTTTCCGAAATACTTTGATATAGTCATCTATAAATCCTATGATTCCCATCCAGGTTGTGGCCAGGAGCATTAGGATGATATAAATATTGTTGAGGTCAGCAATCAACAAAGTGGGAATTAAAATGGCCATTATAATGATAATGCCTCCCATTGTTGGCGTCCCTTCTTTTTCTTTTTGCCCCGCTAATCCAAGATCACGAACGGTTTCTCCTACTTGCAATTTGTTCAGGAATCGAATTATTTTACCACCGAAGACCAAGGAAATTATTAATGAAATTATTACTGCAACACCTGCTCGAAAAGAAAGGTATTGGTATAAACCTCCAAGTGGAAGATCTATTTTTGAAACTTCATCAAGATATTTAAATAGGTGATAAAACATTTTTCTTGTGCGCGTTCAATTTTTCTCAACAAAAAGTAAACAGATGCAGCGGGTAGCAAGCTACCCACTGCGAACTGTATAAATGAATCTGAGAATGATAATAGATTATGAGAAAACATAGATTCTTAAACTTTTTTCAAGTGGTAGTTAAACTAACACCAGTTTTGGGGTTAAATCTAGTCTCAAACTCGGATTTCTTTTTTTTATAGTCTGTTTTCTAAAGCTTCCTTTAGAATTTCTTTATCATCGAAGGGATTTTTCACCCCATTGATTTCTTGGTATTTTTCGTGGCCTTTTCCTGCTACTAAAATGATAGATCCAGGATCTGCTAATCTAGTTGCTGTTTTTATTGCTTGGAGTCGATCGGTAATGGACAACACTTTTCTCAAATCATCCTTAGGAATTCCGACTTCCATTTCATTGATAATCGTAACTGGATCTTCGCTTCTAGGATTATCCGAAGTCAATATGACTTGATCACTATTTTGGCAAGCGACCTGAGCCATAATTGGTCTTTTGCTTTTGTCTCGGTCTCCTCCACATCCAACAACTGTAATAACTTTTTCGTTTCTTTTTTTGAGTTTGGAAATCGTACTTAAAACTTTTTCCAAGGCATCCGGTGTATGGGAATAATCTACAATCCCAAGAATATTTGATGCGGCATCTCTGATATAATCAAAACGCCCTTCTACACTTTGCAATTGACTTAATTGAGTCAAAATTTCGATCTTCTCAACGCCTAGCAAACGTGCTGTACCATAAACTGCTAATAAATTATAAGCATTGAATTCCCCAATCAGTCTGGCGTAAAAATCTTCTCCATCCAATTCCAAAAACAACCCTGAAAGGTTATTGTCTTTTATTTTTGCTTTAAAATCAGTTATCGTACGAAGGCTGTATTTATATTTTTTTGCTTTGGTGTTTTGCAACATCACCATACCGTTTTTATCATCGACATTGGTCAGCGCAAAAGCTTTTTTCGGCAAATCATCAAAGAATCTCTTTTTTACATTCAGATATTCTTTAAATGTTTTGTGGTAATCTAAATGGTCTAAACAAAGGTTCGAAAAAACGGCTCCAGTAAATTCCACTCCTGCAATTCGCCTTTGATGAATGGCATGTGAGCTAACTTCCATGAAAACAAATTCGCAACCTTCTTCAACCATCTCTGCAAGCAAACGATTCAATTCCGGTGCAAAAGGAGTAGTGAATCCTGCGCTAATTTTTCGGTTTCCTATTTTGTTTTCTACCGTTGAGATCAAACCTGTTTTGTAACCCAGGTTCATAAAAAGTTGGTAGAGCAATGTGGCAGTTGTGGTTTTCCCATTAGTCCCAGTGATTCCGACCAACTTTAAATGTTGTGATGGAAGGTCATAAAAACTACTGGATACCTGCCCTAAAGCTTCAGTGCTATCAGAGACACGAATGTAACAAATGTCACTCCGAGTCTCTGAAGGCAACTGTTCACAAATAATCACTGCGGCTCCCTGTTCAATCGCTTTTCCAATGTATTGATGTCCGTCTGTTTGGGTTCCTTTGACTGCAACAAATAAATCTGATTTTTTTACTTTTCTTGAATCAAATTCAATGTTTGCTACATCGACAAAAGAATCTCCAAGGACTTCTTCAACAGAAAGGTTAGTGAGTATTTTTTTTAGAGTAACCAAGTGTTCTAATAGTGTTTAAAAAGGAAGTTGTGTTTCAAGCAACTTCATAGTGTCATAATGTAAGAGGTAGATAATTCGGAAATTGAATGGAGGCCATCCAATTTCCTTCCTTATCCTAGTGTTTCATAGTGCGATTGAATTTAATTCAATCTAAGTCGTATGGTTTGCGATCTGATTTGGGTTCCAGGAATGATTGATTGATTAACTACCTTACCGGCACCGCTAACCACAACTTTCAAACCTTTATTTTCCAAAACATATAACGCATCTCTAAGTCCCATACCCACAACGTTGGGAACCTTATCTTCAATTATTGTTCGTCCATATAAATTCAGGGTATCCGAATCTGCCTTAAGTACGCCCCAGTCTCTTTTAGTCGTTTTGTCAATTGGAAGGCCAAGATAACTTAAGACATAAGCCATTTCATCTTTTTTTCCAACACTAATAGAAGGGAACTTTTTTTCTGTAAGCGGTGCTTTCGCATAAGCATTGATCGCTGGTGTTAAAGCTATTTTTGATGCATAAGCATTGTCTGCTATTTCTCTAAAAATTGGACCAGCTACATCTCCTCCATAAATTCCATTTTGCGAAGGTTCTGTAATCATAACCAAGCAAGAATAAATAGGATCTTCTGCAGGAAAATAACCAGCAAACGAAGCTCGATATTTTAAATTCTTTTTGGAAGACCTTCTTTTATAATTCGTTTGAGCAGTTCCCGTTTTTCCTGCAAATTTGTATTGCGAAGTTTTCAAACGGTGTGCTGTACCTTCTTCAACTACTGCCTCCAATAAAGACTGAACTTCACTGATGGTTTTAGGAGAAGCAATTCTTTTATTCACTACTGTAGGTCTAATTTTACTTAGCGTTTCACCATATCGTTGAATTTCTTTCACCATATATGGTTTCATCATCACTCCATCATTCGCAACTGCGTTATAAAGATTCAACATTTGCAGTGGAGTAATCGTTACTTCATATCCAATAGACATCCAAGGAAGTGTCGTTCCACTCCAATCGTCATCAGCTGAGTAAGCTTCTTTGAGATAAGGAGGCGCTTCACCATCTATTTCAATACCTACAGGTAAATGAAGGTTAAAACTTTTTAAGCGTTTGATAAAATTTTCAGCCGCTCTTTTTTCACGGTTTCCGTAGTGCAATTGAACAAGTTTTGCGATTCCTACATTTGAGGAAATTTCAAAAGCGCGTTGAATTGTAGTCGTATCAATGGTGAAACTTTCTTTTGACGCATCAATCATTTCTTCTTCATAAAATTGATGCTTGCCTTTTTCTATATCAATTGAATCTGTTAGTTTGATATGGCCATCTTCTAATAAGGCCATAATTGTGGCCAATTTGTAAGTCGAACCAGGTTCTACTGCAGATCCAACGGCGTGGTTATATGTTTCCCACCAACCTTTTTCTGTTCTGCCTATATTGGCAATGGCTTTAATGGCTCCGGTTTTGACTTCCATTAATATTGCTGTTCCATGTTTTGCATTGTGATGTTGCATTCCACGAAGCAAAGCGGTTTCTGTTACATCTTGCAGATCAATGTCCAATGTTGTAAGAATATCATCTCCAACCGTTGGTTCAATTTCTGTAAGATCGTTAATCGGAATCCATGCTTTTCCAGCTCTTACCATGAGTCTTTTTCCTTTTTTCCCAGCAAGATATTTATCAAAATACCCTTCTAGTCCAACAGGTTTTGCACCGTCTCTTATATAGCCAATGGTCCTGTGCGCCAACATGTTGAAAGGACGATGACGTTCGCTTCGTCTATCAACTATTAACCCACCTCGGTATTGTCCTTTATTGAATAAAGGAAATTCCCGAATACGCTTCAGTTCACTATAGCTTACTTTTCTTTTGATTAAAACATTGCGTTTTCCAAGCAATCTTTCGTTTCTAAGAAACTCAGCCATACCTCCTGGAGTGTAAGTATTGTCTACATAAGTTGCCAGACAAAAAGCTAATGAATCAATATTAGATTCAAAATCTTTTTCCTGCATTCCGGTAGAATTCGGATCAAATCGTATTTCAAAGAACGGTAGCGAAGTGGCTAATAAACTGCCATCTTCTGTAATTATATTTCCTCTGTCCGCCTCTACGTCAACATACTTTACATATAATTCTTTTCCTTTTGCTCTCCAACGGTCACCTTCTATGACACTTATTTTTATGGCTTGAGCAAATATGCATATTGCAGCTAAAACAATAACCGATAGCACTATATAAACCCGAACTAAAACCTCGTTTTTAATATTCATTGCTATCTCTATGGCCTTTTGGGAACAATAATTCTTTTCTTCTTCTTATTGGTTGATGTCAAACCCATTGACTTAACATCCTTCATCATTTCTACTCTTTTGATGTCATACATCAGTTCAGATTTCAGCGACATATAATTCCAACGCAATTCTTTCACATCTTTTTGCAATGCCTGAATTTGTCTTATTTTCTTAATAGAATAATGAGCGTTCGCTATATAAATAATAGTCAGAAAGGTTAGAAACAATAGGAATGGGATGTTTTTCAATACAGATCCTGCACTGAAAAAGGCTGCGAGGCCATTGTCCGATCCATTTTTTTTTCTGGTCATTTAGTTAGTGTCAGCGACGTTAGCTATGAGACGGATAAAAAATAAATGGTTTTAATTCCGTCAAATTAGTTAATGGTAAAAGTTTGATTCAATTTTCAGTCTGAAAAAAAACTCAATCAGCAATTACCCGTTTTGCGATTCTCATTTTTGCACTTCGTGCTCTTGGATTCAAAGCAATTTCCTCTTCTGTTGGAGCAATTGCTTTTTTACTTATGATTTTAAACGGTCTGTCTATATTACCGTAAAAATCTTTTTGAAATTCTCCTTCAATGTTTCCAGTTTTTAGGAAGTTCTTAACCAGTCTGTCTTCGATAGAGTGATAAGAAATGACAACAAATAAGCCGTCGTTCTTAAGTACATCTTTTGCATCTTCTAAAAATGCGCTTAGAGCACCCACTTCATCATTGACTTCCATACGCAAGGCTTGAAAAACCTGTGCTAAGTAACGATTCCTATTTCCTCGAATTATCGATTGGATAATTGTCAAAAATTCTCCGATTGTTTTTATTGGCTTTTGTTTTCGTTCGCGAGCTATTGTTAGCGCGAGTGTTTTGGCGTTTCGAACTTCTCCGTATTTACTAAAGAGTGTTTGAAGATCTTCTGCTCGGTATTCATTTAGAATATTAGCAGCGGTCATATCACTCTGTTGATTCATTCTCATGTCCAGTTCTGCGTCAAATCGAAAAGAGAATCCTCTTTCTGCACTATCAAACTGATGAGACGAAACACCTAAGTCTGCAAGAATTCCGTCCACTTCTTTTACTCCATGGAGTCGAAGAAACTTTTTTGTGTAACGGAAGTTGTGGTGGATAAAGGTGAAGCAATCATTCTCAGTAATCACGTTCGGCAGTACATCTTCATCCTGGTCAAAGCCGAAAAGACGCCCTTTGGCACCTAGTTTATTTAGTATCACTCTTGAGTGTCCGCCGCCTCCGTAGGTTGCATCCACATAAATTCCATTACTTTTAATTTCCAGCGCATCTACACTTTGGTCCAAAAGTACTGGCTTGTGGTAGTCCATTTAGAAACGTTTTATTCTTCATCTGAATCAGAATCCGGTCCATTTGACAATTCAACATGTCCCATGACTTCTTCTGCAAGATCTGAGAACTGGTCTGGTTCTTCGCTGATAAGATTATCATACTTAGATTTCGACCATACTTCTACTCGATCATTTATTGCGAACAGAATAATATCTTTTTCAATGCCGGCATATTCCGTTAACCTGTTTGGAATATTTAGCCGATCAGATCCATCTAAAACCAGCTCTGTTGCTCCTCTATAAATAAAGCGTACAAAATCCCGGTTTTTCTTTTTATAAGTATTCAACTGATTGATCCTTTTAATAATAACATCCCAAACATTTTTGGGATAAAGCATCAAGCAATTGTCCATTCCTCTGTTGATAATGAAAGTATGCGTCCCTTCTGCGCCCAATTGTTTAATCAATTGTGAGGGCAGCCGCATACGTCCTTTTGAGTCAACCTTACATTCGTATTCACCTAGTAATTGAGGCATAGTTTACCTTATAAGTGCTTTAATCACTTCAAATGTATGGTAAAAGTCCCACATATTACCACTTTCTCCCACTCTTTTTTCAAAAAATAAGCAAAGCAGGCTATCCTACTTTGATTTCCGAGTGTTTTAACAGCAAAAAGCCGTCAAAATATAGGCGCTAGGCGTATACGATGAGATTCTGAGATATGTCTGATGTGCTGAACGTAAAAAGAAGTGTTCAATTTTCCCACTTTCTCCCATTATTGGGGCAAAAGTGATCAAATTTGCAATGCGAGTTTCCTAAGAGTGTAATTTCCACCCACAAGATATGTAAATCAACTTGATAAATGATAACATTTGTTAAAATGTGGATAACTTCTCTGAAATCCAGTATTAGGTCGGGTATTTTCGATTAAATCATTGGATTTATTGGAATCTAAATCTAGCTCTTTGCTCTACTTTCTGAAGAAGAGCCTAATTGGCTTGTTTTGGAATGCTGGGCCAATGAATCAATTTGGCGGTAGGAATTGAAAAAGCTTTGCCATTTCATGGATAAAACACCAAAAATAGCTTCACTAATTATGCTTGTATTCATTTTAGAAACACCTTCTACCCTATCAATAAAGGTAATCGGTACTTCTTCTATCTTAAAACCTAAGGTTGTGGTTGCAAATTTCATCTCTATTTGAAAAGCATAACCCACAAAGCGTATTTTATCCAAATCTATGGTTTCCAGGACTTTACGAGTATAACATACAAAACCTGCCGTAGGGTCTTTAACATTCATAAACGTAATCATTCGAACATACAAAGAAGCACCAAATGATAGTGCGATTCTATCCCATGGCCAATTTTCAACTTTACCTCCTTTCATATATCTAGAGCCAACAGACATGTCCGCTTTATTCTCTGAACAAGCATGATATAAACGAACCAGGTCTTTAGGGTTGTGGGAGAAATCAGCATCCATCTCAAAAAGATAATCATAGCCTCGTTCTAATCCCCATTTAAATCCGTGAATATAAGCAGTGCCTAAACCTAGTTTTCCACTACGTTCTTCTATGAATAATGCGTTTGAATGATTGGATTGTAGGCCTTTTACGATTTGAGCAGTGCCATCTGGAGAACCATCATCGACAATGAGAATGTCGAAAGGAATTTCAAGAGAAAATACAGCGTTTATGATTTTCTCAATGTTTTCCTTTTCGTTATAGGTTGGTATTATTACTAGTCTCTTTGACACCCTGTTTTTATAGTTTAAACCAATTTAGTTTTCGAATTACTAAATAAACAAATATTTACCCGAATTAGTATCCAATAGAACTACAAATTTCTTTAGATATGGTTCATTCTTATAAAACGTAAAATAAGTGACTAAGATTCATCGAAACGGCCCTTTTTCGCCTGCAAAGTCAATAAGCCTAAATTAATCAGCCCCCAAAACGAAAAGAACATTTAAATCTCTGGGTACTTTTCAGGATTAGAATCTCTCATCAAGTTGTAAATTGTTTTGAAAATATCTTCCGGATTAGGTTTCGTAAAGTAATCGCCATCAGAACCATATGGTGGACGGTGCGCTTTAGCCGAAATTGTTTTTGGAGGCCCATCCAAATAACGATAAGCATTTTGCTTTTCCAAAACCTCTTGCATCATATAAGCGGTTCCTCCCCCAGGAACATCTTCGTCTAGGAAAACTACTTTGCTCGTTTTTTTAATCGATTCAACAATTGAATGATTGATGTCAAAAGGCAATAAAGTTTGAATATCAATCAGCTCTACAGAGATTCCATGATTGGCCAAAAGGTCGATGGCTTCTTCTGCTTGATGGATACAGGATCCATAAGTCACCAGCGTTACATCCTTTCCTTCTCGCAGAACTTCTGGAATTCCTAATGGAACGGTGTAGGTTCCCAAATTCTCAGGCAATTTTTCTTTTTTCCGATAAGAATTCAAAGATTCGATAACCATTGCTGGATCATCAGATTGCAAAAGCGTATTGTAAAAGCCTGCTGCTTGAACCATATTCCTCGGAACACAAATGTACATTCCTCTAAGTGAACTCACCAACATACTCATTGGAGAACCAGCATGCCATATCCCTTCCAGTCGATGACCTCTTGTTCGAATAATTGCTGGGGCGCGTTGTATTCCATTGGTCCGATATCTTAAGCTCGCCAGATCATCGGATAAAGGTTCTAGGCCATAGATGACATAATCTAGATATTGAATTTCAGCCAAAGGTCTTAAACCTCTCATTGCCATTCCTATCGCTTGGCCCACAATTGTCCATTCCCGGATACCGGTATCGAAAACTCTGTTTTCACCAAACTTATTTTGCAAGCCAGCAAAGCCTTGATTCACATCTCCTATTTGACCAACATCTTCCCCAAAAGCGAAGAAGTTATTGTACTTTTCCAGCGCCTTATCAAAAAATAAATTTAGAATCTCATATCCATTTTTCTGAATGCTGTCTTCCTTTATAATTGGCGCAATAACCGGAATATTTAAGGCCGATTTAGGTGTGCTACTGTACAACTCTGTATTATAATTCAAGGCACCCTCTTCTTCTATTTTAGAGATCCAGTTCCTAAGTTCTTTTAAAAGAGCGGCGTCCTCGCCAATCAGCTGGAAAGACATTCTTCGAGCATTTTGAAGCAATTCAGTTGTGACTGGTGTATGTAACTTCTTCAAATTGCTGTGAATCTCTTCCACTTTTTTTGAAGAATTACTTGCTATATAAAGGCGATTATATATTTCGTCTAGTGTCTTAAAATTTCGTTGAACAGGTTTAGAATAAGCCTGCCACGCTTTGTTTTTAGCTTCTTTTACAAAATCTTTCGCTTTTGCTTCAAGATCATCCAATTGTTTTGAAGAGGCTACTTTGCTCTTTATCATCCATTCCCGCATTTTTTTATTACAGTCATGTTCTTTTTCCCAATTGAGCCGATCCTTGTCCTTGTATCTTTCATGAGAACCAGAGGTGGAGTGACCTTGCGGTTGAGTCAGGTCTTCAATATGGAAAACAGCTGGAATATGTGTTTTCCTCATTTTATCAAACCCCGTTTTGTACAATTTACAAAGTGTAGGATAGTCCCATCCTTTCGCTTTATAAAGTTCGATTCCTTGTCCTTTTTCATTTACTCGAAAACCTTCTAAGATTTCGGATATACTTTCTTTTGTAGTTTGGTATTTTTTAGAAACTGATATTCCATAACCATCATCCCATATCGATACCGCTAAAGGTATTTTCATCACCCCAGCTGCATTGATAGCTTCCCAGAAGACACCTTCTGAAGTAGAGGCGTCTCCAATTGTACAGATACAAAGTTCATTGCCATTTTCTGAAAAATTAGCATTCAAGGAAGGGTTTTCCCGGAACTTTTTTGAAGCAAGAGCCAATCCTACTGCTCTTCCCATTTGCCCTCCGGTGCAAGACACGTCAGAGGATATATTGAATTGATTGGAGTGATCGTTCCATTCTCCGTTTGGGAGATGATTGGCAGTAGCAAAATGTGCATTCATTTGACGGCCACCTGAGAATGGGTCATTTGCTGAATCAGAATACAATTGTGCGAAAAACTCTTCAACTGTTGAAATCCCTAATGCAAACATTAACGTTTGATCTCGATAATAACCTGCTCGCCAATCCCCTTTACGCATGGCTTTGGCCATCGCAATTTGCGGCACTTCTTTTCCATCGCCTGTAATCCCGAATTTTGCTTTACCAGAAAGGACTTCTTTTCTTGCCAAAAGGCTTGTTTCCCTACTGATGCAGCAAATCCAATAATCATTCAGAGCTTCTTGTGAAGGAGAATTGTCTTTCTTACTTTGTCTATTGTATTGAGTATCATTTGCAACGGGGTTTTCAAACATAAGCATCTAGGTGTTAGTTTTGAGATAAATGACTGAATGCGACAATAAACTGAGGTAAGCGAAGGGTAGATAAGCGCTGCAAAATACAAATTTTACAGCTATATTTCGCCATGGACTGACCACCAATTCATGGTTTCAAATCACATTCAGATTAAAAGGGCAAAACAACGGAATAAGTCGCAAGCTTATTCAAGCCAGCTTACCAGTAGCCCTTGTTAACAAACTTATAAATTTGGAATAATTTGATAGTATGGTGTGCTATTTGCATCCATATTTCGAACAAAGGTAATAACAAAAAAGTTTATTTTAATGTTACCATTGATAAATAATTTCGTATTAAGTAGTAGGAAGATTGATATTCAAGGATTGATAGATTCCCAAAATGGTTAGTTTTAAAATAAGTTGTTAACAAATATAATAATCATTAACTAATCATTAACTTGAATTTCATGCTCGGAACTTTCTTTTTTTAAGATTTCTAGTTATTTTTGACCTTGAACATAAAAGATAAAAAAATTATACAAATGAAAAAATTACTTTCTTTAATAACACTAATGGCTTTGGTTGTTTCTTTCTCATTCGCTCAAGATGCTGATGTTGCAGTATCTGAAAATGATGAGGGACCACAAATGGTATTCGAATCTTTAGAAGTTGACTATGGTTTAATTGATCAAGGATCTGATCCTTTGAGAAAATTCAACTTTTCAAATACAGGTACTGAGCCTCTGCAAATTACGCATGCAAAAGGAAGTTGTGGATGTACTGTCCCTTCTTATCCGAAAGAGCCAATTTTCCCAGGTGAGCCGGGCGTTATTGAAGTACGATACGATACTAAGCGAATTGGAAAATTCGTCAAAAGAGTAACACTTACTACTAATGAAGGTGGCGACAACACAGTTTTGACTATTAAAGGTGAGGTTAGAAAGCCTGCTCCTGAGCCAGAAGGTGTTCCAGCTAATACTCCTGACATATTAAGCCCAAGCGGCAACTAGTAAGGAACTTATAAAGCAAAAAAGCCCTGAAGATTAATTTCTTCAGGGCTTTTTTTATGGACAATATGAATTAAGCTCAAATGGGTTTTCAATATTGGAACTTACGAAAGTCCATACAAAAAGAAAACCCTCGCCAAATAATCAGCAAGGGTCTCTAACCCAAACAAATAAACACAAAAACTACTTTTAAATAATTATATTACAATAATAATATCTTTTTCTGCCTTGAACAATAGTTTTGCTTTTTTTTTGTGACATTAAAAAACGTGTCAAAATTGCTCTATTGTTCTGTTTTACAGGCAAAAATCTTAATTTTTCTTTGAAAACTGTTTTGACAAAAATTCATTTATTTTGTCATTTTGCTTTAACTATTGTGGTTTTTATTTGATCACGATGTTATATGACACATTAATTCAAAAAATATTCCAAAAACAGAGTTTCTCATTACTTATGTCTCGAATATTCAATTAATCCTAAAAAATCACGAAAAGTGATAAAAAAAAGTCTTTTGTCCTCTGCATTCTCAAAAATAGGAATCCATGTATTGGAATTGGTAAATACTTCAAACTGCTTAACTCCCGCACCTTCTTTATAAATCTTGTGACAAAAGTCAAAGGTATTCTCTTTCGTTCTGAGGTCTAAGCTTACAACAACTGTATCTGTTGCTATCATTCTGATAGACAAAGAATCGTTAAAATCAGGAAATTCATTTTCTTCGATGAATAGGTAGGCCTCATCTTCCATCCAGTTATTAACGATTAGAGGGTAAATTATAGGTCGCTTATTGGTTCTTGAAAATTTCTTATGTCGATAGATATCCAGCTTTGTGCCCTGTTTTCGGTCTCTGTAGTAATGAATACTGTGGATGTTGTTAAAATAGAGTTTAGAAGGATCTGTTGTTGAAAATAGTTTTGACTTATTTTTAATAGGTTGAGATTCAGGTGTTTTGTCATTGCAAGAATTCAATAGAGTTATTGTTCCGACAAAAAAGAAAGCAATAATGAGTTGTCGATAAGCTGTTTCAAACATTTTGAAGAATATTTATTTGTAACTTAAACAATGGGTTTCAAATAAAGATTAAACAAATAAGCCTTGATTTCTCTTTAAAATAGAGCTGTTTATCGAAAAAAGGGTGTTTTTTCCAGAAGGCTTCCTATTTTAGAGACTCATCACTAATAAAGCAAAACCACGGTTCTTTGAAGAACTTTTGGTTTACTTAAAAACCTAAAAATACTTTCTTAATGAGTACAAGTCCATATCGAAAAGCGAGAAGAAGAGTCCGAGCTAAAAAAGGGTTTTACTATCACTTTGCAGTTTATTTTTGCATCATCAGCTTTCTTGCCTTTGTCAATGTTGCGGATTTTGATGGCGAAGTTTGGTTCGTTTATCCAATGATGGCATGGGGAATAGCGATAGCAATGCATTATGTCGGGGTATTTGGGATCCCAGGTTCTAAAAAACTATTGTCTAAAGAATGGGAAGAACGTGAAATGGAACGTGAGTTGAGAAAATTTGAATATTTGGAGCAGAAGAAATACGAATCAGAAATAGTGCCTCCCCCCTATGATCAAAATGAAGTGAACGAAGAACTCGAATTGAAAGATTTCAAGAAGCTTCGCAATGAATGGGAAGACACCGACTTTGTCTAAAAAATTAACTTTAATAACATCATTTTTTTGAATGTTCTAGTTTTTCATATGCAAATGCCTTATATTTGCCCTGTCACATATGACACAACCCCTCCTTTTTTATATCCCAAACCGTCATAAATTATAGCTTTACAAGACAGTTATACGAACATTCAAAGCACAAAAAGATGATTTTAAAATTCCTCCCATGGGTTCTTTTGCCTATTCTGATCTGTTCTACTGATCTTATAGCACAAACTTCCACAGATCCTACCACAATTTTTACCAAAAATGATTTGAAGGCATCTGCAATCAACGATTTACTTTTCAAATGCAGACCAAGCTTAGAAAGTGAAACAGCATCCACTTATCTTTTTGAAGATTGGCAAGAAGGAGTTTTAATTTCTCAGGATAACCGAAGGTTTGAAGTAAAGGGACAATACGATATTACAAAAGATGAACTACTAGTATTCGCCCTCAACAAAAGTCATTCTATTTATAACCATGAAATTAAAATAATGAAACTTGCTGATCATTATTTTTTAAATGTGGAATATCAGGACAATGGATTGGTCAACTCCAGTATAATGGAATTGGTTTCAGAAGGAAAATTTGATTTATTTTGTAAAAAACGTGTGAATCAAAAAGGCGATATTGAATCGACACTTTACGTCAAACATCATAACGGTCCTGCGAATTTACTAGGAACAAAAAAAGCAGACCTAGCCAATTTCTTTAGTAGCAAAGGAGTCAATCTTGATCAAATTTTAAAAACGAAGAAATACAACCTCAAGAAAACTAATGATGTTATCCAGTTATTTCAATATTATAATGGTGTATCTCCGAAAGTTGCTGGATAGCTTTATTTACATGATTTCAACGAAAAATAAGTTTCTACCTTTCCAATATTTGACACCTCAAATAATTTATTTGTCATAAACTCCTTATAGCGGACCATGTCTTCCACCAAAACTTTTACGATAAAGTCAGAACTCCCGGTCACGTAATAGCACTCTTCTACTTCTGGCAACTTGACCAGCTGCACTTCCAGTTGTTCTACCAACAACTTGCTGTGTTCTTTAAAATTAATATGGATGAAAGCCTGCAGGTTTTTGCCAAGTTTTTGGTGATTTATTACGGTTGTATAATGATCGATGATGCCGCTTTTTTCTAGTTTTTTAATCCTTTCAAAAATTGGAGT